>JBGTFI010000467.1:0-2579 GCA_041747335.1 Phycisphaeraceae bacterium
ATCACCGCGGCGGGGGTGAGCGGCCGGGCCGCGTCATGCACCGCCACATGCGTGGCGTCCGCGGGAAGTCGCTTCAGCGCAAGCTGCACGGTCTCCCAGCGTTCGACCTTGCCGCCGGGGATCAGTTCCACCCCGTGAAAACCAAGCTGGTCACCCCAGCGCAGGCGAAAGGCGTCAACCTCGTCCGGGTTCACCGCGAGAAGGATCGTCCCGACCTGCGGGCGATTGAGAAACAGCTCGATCGAGCGCAGAAAGATCGGTTTGCCGGCCAGGTTTTGCTCGATCTTGCTGCGTCCGACGGGATCGGGGGCGGCCTGGTTGAAGCGGGTGCTCCTGCCCGCGGCGGGGATGATGACGGTAACGTTCATGGCCGGGATCAAAGCGGTTGAAAGAGCCTGATGATAACGAAAAGAAAACGCCCACCGGGGCGGCGGGCGTGCGGGAATCGCGGCGCATGTTTCATGGGGTGACCTGCCGTCACCGCACGATGATCGCCGCGGGGGTGAGGGTGAGGACCGGTTCGCGCTGGAGGAGCATCAGCCCGGTCAAAACCGGTTCAATGGCTTGCCATCGCGCTTCACCGAGCGTCGCCTTGATGAGTTCGACCTCGCGCAGCCCGGCGAGAGTCATTTTCGCCTGCGCGCCGCCGAACATCTCCTCGAGTACTTCGGAGAGCGTCCTGGGGCTGGGAAGGTCGGTGACATCGTACTGGCCTTCCTTGAGTTCAAGGTGCGCGGCCAGGTCTCGCACGGCCGTGGGCCCGTCGGCGAGCTTGTCCGCCAGACCGTTGTGGATCGCGCGGTCGCCGGTGAAGAGCCTCCCGCGCGCCACGTCGTCGACGTTCTCGATGCGCTTTCCGCGTCCGGCGCGGACGCGGTCGGTGAACTGCTCGTAGATGTGCTGCATCGAGACGCGGATGACCTCGCGCTGGTTCGGGGTGAACGGTTCAACGCTGTTGAAGATGTCGCCCATCGGACCGCGCACGCGGCGATGGATCGTCACGCCCAGCCACTCGTACAGACCGCCCATCGAGATCTTCCCGCCCACCACACCGATCGATCCGACGATGCTCGCGGGTTCGACGTAGATCTGATCGCCGGCGCAGGCGATGTAGTACCCGCCGCTGGCGGCCATGGACCCGACGCTGACATAGACGGGCTTTTCCGCCGCCACTTCGCGCACGGCCTGCCAGATCATCTCGCTGGCGAGCGCCGAACCGCCGGGCGAATCGATGCGGATGACCACACCCTTGACCATCGCGTCATTGCGGACTTTGCGAAGGGTTTCGATCATCGTGCGGCTGCCGATGGTGCTTTCACCCCCGAAGAGTCCGCCGCTGGAGCTTTCGCCGCTGTGGATCGCCCCGGTGGCGTGGATGAGGGCGATCGTGGGTTTGGAGGGACGGGGCTTGGTGTCCTTGAACAGCAGGGTCAGCAGCGCAAAGGGGCTGTCGATCTGGGTCTTGGGTTTGGAATCGAGCATGTCCCGCCACTGGAAGTCGTCGCCGAAGGCGACGGCCGTCACTTCCGTCAGGTCGCGCCCGGCGACTTTGTCGATCACTTTGCGCTCGATGAGATCCTGCTCGGTCATCGTCCAGCAATCGGCGAAGATCGCCTCGACCTGCCAGCGGGGAAGGCCCCGGCCCTTGACGATGAGTTCCACCACCTGGTCGTAGATGGAATCGAGCAGGGCGTCGATGTTGCGGCTCCACGGTTCGCTGGGATCCTTGCGGGTGAGCTGTTCATTGGCGCCCTTGAACTCACCAACCTGGATGAGGTCGGCCTTCATACCGACCTTCTCCAGCAGACCCGCGAGGTACATCTCCTCGACGCCCAGCCCCTGGAGCATCACCATGCCCTTGCGCTGGAGGACGATCTGGTCCGCCGCGCACGCGAGCAGGTAACCGGGCAGGTCGTAGGCCTCGGCGAAGACGATGACCTTCTTTCCGGCCTGTCGGACCTTGGCGATCGACCCATGAAGCTGATGCACCTGCGACAGCCCCAGCGGCGCCTGATCCAGGTGGATGACCAGCCCCTGGTACTGGTCGCCCTCCGCCACCGATTCGATCTGCCGAACCACACGGCGCATCGTCAGCCCGAGATCCTCCTCCGGAACCCAGGCGAACGGCGAGGGCCCCTCGGTGATCGGCCCGTCAATGGACATCCACGCGACGACCGCCGGGGAGGTTGCCTCGCCCGCGTCCTGCTCGGACGCGACCGCGACGCTCACCCCGCGCCCGGACCAACCGGCGGCTGCGCCCAGTGCGAGAAGAACAAACAACATAGCCAAGCGAAAGCGTGGGTTCATGGGGTCTCTCCCGTTCATGACAGGACGGAACTTGGGCATCACTATTTCAACGCACGGCCAAGCGGTGGCGCAACAACCTATCTTATCGGTGAGAAGGGCAAAAGTCTTGCCTGGATCTGAGCTTGCGGCTCAAAGGGTCTGCCCAAATTTCCGGGGGGCGTGTAATAATGGGTTTTTTGGCCAGGGATGGCCGGAAAGGAATGGATTCCAATGGCGCGTTTGATGGTGACGGATGAGCGGGAGTTGCTTGGGCGGGTGCAGTCGACGGTGGA
>JBGTFI010000468.1:0-9685 GCA_041747335.1 Phycisphaeraceae bacterium
GGCGGCTGGTTCCTCTGGTCCGGCGGGTGCGCCGACCGAACTCGATCATCCCCAGGGCGATGAGATAGGACACCGCGCCGGCTGCAATGCCCACGATCGCCCCGCCGAGGGTCAGGGGCCAGAGCACCTCCCTGCCCAGGCGGGTGATCTCCAGAACCTGCTGCTGGAGGTCCAGCCACTCCCCCGCGTCATTGACGAGCACGGTGGAGAGGCGCCTGCGAAAGTCCGATATCCCCAGTGTGGGCCCGAACCAGCCCCCGATGCGGTAGGTGAAGGTGTAGATCGGCAGGGCCGTGAGCGGGTTGGTGATCCACACCGCGGCGATCGCCGCCGCCCTGCTTGAATACGTAAGCGTCGCCAGGACGGCCGCGATCGCCATCTGGAACCCCATGGTCGGCGAGAAGGCGATGATCACGCCGATCGCCAGCCCGCGGGCGATCTGCCGCGGGCTTCCGTGAAAGCCCAGCAGCCAGTTGACGGACTGCCGCAGCTTCCTTCGTCTCCAGGCTCTTGAAAAGACCTCACCCATCGCGTTATCTACGCCTGAGGCGATCCGCGGATCGCCGACCTCCCCCCGCAGCCCAAAGAATATCGGGAGTCGGGGCGGCTAAGCTGAATCGCCCGCCGAAGCGGTCTGTACGATCGGGAGCGCCACCCCGCCGGGGCGGTCTTCTTCCCCGGAGGCGACCGGGCGCGTGCCTTCGTGGTGCAGCCGGGCGACACGGTGATCGGACCAATCCGTGACGCGAAGGTCCGGAGAATCCGGGCCTTCGTGGACTCGGATCAGATTGTATCGGTTGTCGCGCTGGGCGGGAACGAACCCCGCGGTGCGGATCAGCCGGCAGAGCAGCGCTTCATCGAGGCAGTAGGTCGTGCCCGCGGCGGAGACGACGTTCTCCTCCATCATGACACTGCCCATGTCGTTGGCGCCGTGGAAGAGGGCGATCTGCCCGATCTTCGGGCCCATCGTCACCCACGAGGCGCCGATCGAGTGGATGTTGTCGAGATACAGCCGGGCGATCGCCTGGGTGCGCAGGTAATCGGTGGCGCCGCTCATGCGAAGCTGCTTGCCGTTAAGAGGATGTTCCGGGTCGTCGCCGGGGAAGGGTTGGCTGGATTCGGGATCCCAATCCGGCAGGCGGCCCATCGGGGTGTTCTCGCGCTGGAACGGCCAGGCGATGAAGCTGACGTAGCGTCCCGGCCAACGGTTCTCGATCGCCCGGTCCTGAGCTTCGCGCACCCGTCTGAGGTGGTCGATGCGGTCGGCGATGCCCTCGACGTGCCCGAACATCATCGTGGCGCTGGTGAACATGCCCAGACGATGGGCGGCGGACATGACCTCGAGCCACTGAACAGCGCTCGCCTTGCCGATCCCGATTCGCCGCCGGACGTGCTCGGCGAAGATCTCCCCGCCCCCGCCGGGGATGGAATCGAGTCCCGCGGCCATGAGCCTGCGAAGGATCGCCTCGAGTTTGGCGTTCCACACGTCCCGCGGGAGGGTGTGGCTGAGCTTGGGCGCGGTGGCGGGGAAGCCGGGGAGCTTGAAGACGGCGATGAACTCGACGATTTCCGGCGGGCTGAAGGCGTGAAGGTGGATGCCCGGAAACGCGGCTTTGATCCCCCGAAGCATGTCCTCATAGAACTCGATGGGAAGCTCCGGGTGCATTCCGCCCTGGAGGAGAATCTGCGTTCCGCCGACCGCGACAAGCTCGCGCACCTTCCGGTGAAGCTCGTCGGTGGTGAGGGTGTAGGCGTCGGCCTCGCCCAGGTCGCGCTTGAAGGCGCAGAAGGTGCAGGAGGCCGAGCAGATGTTGGTGTAGTTGATGTTCCGGTCGATGACGTAAGTTCGGTGGGTCGGCCCGTGGATGCGCTCGCATACGGCCGAGGCCCAGCGTCCCAGATCGTGCAGGGAGGCGCGGTGGTAGAGCTCGAGCGCCTGGGCGTCGGTGAGGCGCGCAGTCCCAGAGAGGATCGGGGTGATGTCGAAGGAGAGACTGGGAGTTGGGGAGTGCGGGGTCATCGCGGGGCGGGGGTGAGAAGGCGGGTCCGGGATGGACCGGCCGGAGCATCATCATAGCCGCTCGCGCCCGGCGGGCCAGAGGGGTGGCGAGTGACCGGGTACAAAGGGAAATCGATCAGGTCCGCACCCGCACGCGAGGCCCATCCGTTGCGTAGACTTGTGATGGAGGAGGATCGGACCATGAAACCGACTCGTTTGGTTGCTCTCGGTTCCACGTGCATGGTCGCTGCCGGCGCTTTGGGATCCGGTGCGGCGATCGCCGAGCTCACCACCTTAACCCTCAATCCCAAGGCGACTTACTTCCGTACCAACAGCGACAACGGGGCGCTTCAAGCCGTTCCGATCGAGCTGGGGCCCCTGGGTATCGCTCCGGGGGACATCCTCCGCCTGACGCGCCTGGGGGATTATCGGCCGCGTCCGGGTGTGGCCGACGCATCGCGCACCCAGGTCGGCGTGTTCAGCTCATCCACCACCCTTCTGGCGGCGAACGTGGAGCACCGCGTCCCCGGAGCGATCGCGGCCGGGGAACCCTTCGTCACCGCCAACACGTTTTTCGGCGGCCTGAGCACCGACATCCCCGAAGACTTCCTTATCGGTAGCGGCACACAGGACAGCGTGATGCTCATCGTGCCAAATGGCGCGGCGTACCTGTTTGTCAGCCCCAATGATTCGCTGTTTTTTGACAACGACGACCCCGATGGCGACTGGGGGGTCGGTCTAGCCGTCCATCCGCTGGGCGATATGAACGGCGACTGCTCGCTCGATGCGTTCGACGTGGCGCCGTTCGAGCTGGCCCTGGCGGACAAGGCGGCGTACCTGGCCGCGTTTCCGGGGCTCAACCCCGACATTCTGGGCGACATCGACCATAGCGGGCAGCTCGACGCGTTCGACGTGGCCGACTTCGAGCGGGCGCTGGCCGGCGGCTCGGCCGTGGCGGTGCCGGAACCGGGGGGGCTGGTGCTGCTGATCCTGGCCGCATCGGCAGCCTTCCATCGCCCCAGGCGCCATCGGACGTAACGCGTCGGCCCCAAGCCACCCTCTGGATTCGTCGTCTGGATATCGTCGTTCGCATTCGCCAACGCCATTCCCCCGCCACCCTTCCCCGCTTGGCCTGCCTTCGAAACCGTTCTATACTCTGGCCCCCCGCGGGAAGACGCCCGCGGGCATGGGGAACATGCACGCGATGATTACCGGCGTCCTGAACTACATCCGCTCGACCCAGATCTGGAACTCCATCTTCCGCCACGGCATCCCGCGCGACCGGCGGACGCGGGTCATGGCGGTCATGAGCAACGTCTTCCTGCACCTGCACCCGGTTGCGGTGCGCAAGAGCGGCATCCGCCTGTCGTTCACCTGGTGCATGGGAGGGCTGACGTTCTTCCTGTTCCTGGCAGAGGCGATCAGCGGGATTCTGCTGATGTTCTACTACCGCCCGGTGCCGGAATACGCCTGGGCGGACATCGTGGACCTCCGCTCGCATGTGACCCTCGGCCTGCTGCGGGAGATCCACCGCTGGGGGGCGCACGCGATGATCATCGCCATCTTGCTGCACATGATGCGGGTGTTCCTGACCGGGTCGTACAAGCCGCCGCGCGAGTTCAACTGGGGGGTGGGCGTGATCCTGCTGGTCACCACGATGCTGCTGTCGTTCACGGGGTATCTGCTGCCGTGGGATCAGCTGGCGATCTGGGCGATCACCGTCGGCTCTAATATGGGCAAGGCCACTCCGTTCCTGGGGATGCAGGGGCCGCTAAGCGACTTTGCTACGATCGGCGGTGTGCCGCTGGTGACGACGCGGTCGGACGCGGCGTTCATTCTGCTGGCTGGGACGAGCGTGGGGGCTCCGGCGCTGCTCCGCTTCTACGTGCTGCACTGCATCGCGCTGCCGGTGGCGGCGGCGACACTGATCGCCGTTCACTTCTGGCGCATCCGCAAGGACGGGGGGATCAGCGGACCGATGTAGTCCGCCCGGCCGGAATCTGGAGGCCTGACCATGAAACGCCTTGCCCTGCTCCTGTGGCTTACGATGCTGGCTGGTTGCCACGCCGTCTATGCGCCCGCGCCGGTGGGGACGGAGGTGGTCGCCCTGAACGCGAATGACTGGGACGGAACCTGGCTCACGCGCGAGGGTTCGTTTCAGATCAAGGTGACGGACGCCGCTGCCGGGAAACTCGAACTCGCCTGGCAGGAACCCAAGGACGACGGGTTCGAACCGCGAACCCTGAAAGTGCAGATCCGCCAGTCCGAGGGGTGGCAGTTCGCCAGCATGCCCGATGAGGGCGACCCCTCGCGGTTCGTCTGGGGCCGCGTCAAGCACGAAGACCGGCAGATTCTCTTCTGGGGGCCGGACGCCGAGAAGTTCCGCGCGGCCGTCCAGGATGAAAGGATTCCCGGGACGATTCTCGAAGGCAATCACATCATGCTCGGCGCGCTCACCGATGAGCACATGAAACTGATCACCTCGTCAGACCAGGGGCTGTACGTCAACTGGGAAAGTCCGGCTGTGTTTTTCCGTTATGGACAGTAGAGCTGACGCGCATCAGCGATCGGAAGCCTTATGATTCCCGCCATGCACACCCTCAACACCCTCGCGGCCGCCGCCGGCGAACCGCTGATTTCGAACCCGGCGATCGACGCCTTCAAGGACTTCGTCAACGGGCTGAGCGTTCCGGAGATCAGCCTGCCGATTTTCGTGGTGCTGTTCTACCTGATGTTCAAGCTCTACCGGTGGTGGACGCCGCCGAAGGTGGCGGTGGGGCTGCTGGCGCTGTTTTCGGTGTTCTACTTCGGCAGCATGCTGATTGACGCCAATTACCTTGAGATCATCAAGAAGCCCGACAACGTGCCCATCACCATGATGGTGTTCGGGACGCTCGTGTGCCTCTGGATCGGCCTTCGCCAGGCGGCGATTAATGATGAGCGGATCAAGGAGGGCAAGCCGCTGATCGAGGCGGGCAAGGACGACAAGGTGCTGGTCTGGCCGGACCTGGTGTATACGGAACTGATCTGCCTTGTGATCGCGTCGATCGTGCTGGTGGTGTGGTCGGTGCTGCTTCGGGCGCCGCTGGAGGCGCCGGCGAACCCGGCCGGTCCTCCCAACCCCTCGAAGGCGCCGTGGTATTTCCTGGGCTTGCAGGAGATGCTGGTCTACTTCGACCCGTGGATGGCGGGGGTGGTGCTGCCGGGGATGATCGTGACCGGGCTGATCGCCATGCCTTACATCGATGTGAACCCCAAGGGCAACGGGTATTACACGATGGAACAGCGCAAGTTCGCGATCTGGTCCTGGATGTTCGGGTTCCTGATCCTGTGGGTGGTGCTGATCGTGTACGGGACGTTCCTGCGCGGGCCGAACTGGAACTTCTTCGGGCCTTATGAACCGTGGGATTCGCACCTCCAGGTGCCGCTGACGAACTGGAACCTGAGCGATTACGTGTGGGTGGGGATGCTCGGTCAGCCGCTGCCGTCGAACCCGGTGGTTCGGGAGTTCGTGGGGATCGTGTTCGTGGCCGGTTGGCTGCTGGTTCTTCCGGTGCTGCTGGCCAAGACGATCATGCGGCGGATGTACCAGCAGATGGGGCTGCTGCGCTTCGCGGTGCTGTCGATCCACCTGGTGGTGATGGCGATGATGCCGCTGAAAATGGTGCTGCGGTGGGTGCTGACGCTCAAGTACTTTATTTACCTGCCGGAGTTCAATCTGAACCTGTGAGGGGTTGACGTTCGGGAGGGAGCGGGCCTAGGGTTGAACGAGTGCGTTCCCCAGAGAGTGAAGCACATGAAGCGCAACATCCGAGTGCTGATCTACCCTGATGAGACCGGCGGGTACAACGTTCAGTGTACGGACCTGAGCGCCTACTCACAGGGAGAAACCCTGGAGGAGGCGCTGGCGAACATGCGCGAGGTTCTGGCCCTGGCGCTTGAGGATGAAAGCCTGACCGACCTGGGATTCGTGGAGAACCCTTCCTTTCTGATCGAGATCGAGATGGGGCCGCTGAGTAAGGAGATGCCGGGAGTCGCCCGTGCGGGGTAGGATGAGAGTGTTATCGGGAGCGGACGTGGTTCCCATACTCGAGCGGTTCGGGTTTACGCTCGTGCGCCAGCGCGGCAGCCACATGAAATTGCGATGGGAGAGCGGGAAAGGCGGGAGAGTGACCATCTCGGTACCCAACCATCGCACGATCAAGCCGGGAACTCTGGCTAACATCTTCCGTGATGCCTGCCGCGCGGTGCCCGAAGGTGAGCTTCGCCCCTTCTTCTTCGCTGACTGAGGAAGGTTGTCAAGGCCGGCCCGGTCGACAGGTCCATTCGGGGATCACCCATGTTCGGCTGGTTACGTCCATCCTGTCCCGTGGATGCCCAGGCCAAGGCGTGGATCGAGCGGCGGCTGGACTGGCTCGGCGATCAGTTCGGCGTGGATGTGTTCACGCGCCGGGCAGTCGTCCTGCCGGACTCGGACTTCTTCCCGGACGCTTACGACCGGTCCGAGGCGACCGTGCGCGGCCTGCTCGACCGGGTGTGTCGGTACATGGAAGTCGATCCGGACATCGTCGATCTCGAACTGTTCGCCGATCGCAACCCGCTGTACCTCATCAACGATCGCGGCGAGGCTCTTCCCACCACGGCCGGTCTGTACGATGAGCAGCCCGATCGCGTCGTGATCCACCTCGAGATATCGCAGCTTGACGACCCGATGGCGCTGGTTGGCACGATGGCGCATGAACTGGCGCACTATCGACTGATCGGCGAAGGACGCATCACCGGGGATGAGTTCGACAACGAGCTGCTCACGGACCTCACGTCCGTCTTTCACGGGATGGGCATCTTCCTGGCCAACCAACCGCGCGCCTGGCCGAGCCAGTTCACCACCTGGCCGGAGACCGACGTTCGCCGCCCCGAATACATGACCGGCCCGATGTTCGGTTATGCGCTTGCCCACAGCGCGTGGTTCCGCGGGGAGAGCAAGCCTCACTGGTCGAAGCATTTGTGCATGGACGCCCGGCCGTCGTTCAAGCAGGCGCTGCGTTACCTGTGGGAAACCAGTGATTCGAGCTTCAGGCCGCGCGATGGGCGGTAATGTGTGGTGGGCAGTGCCCACCCTACGCGCTACCCCCTCAACACCCTCCGCAACATCGCCAGGCTCTTGGGCACCGCCGTCATCGGATTTTCCTTGCCCTCGAACTCCAGCGAGATGTACCCCTTGTAGTGGTGCTTGCGCAGAATCCCCGCGATGCGCTGGTAGTCGAGGTCCAGCGTGTACCACCGGCCGCCGCCGTGGTAGGTCTTGGCCTGCATGAAGACGGTTTTGGGCATCATCATCTCGATCTTCTCGTACGGTTCCTCCAGAAAATTGCCCGTGTCAGTCAGCGCCTGGAGCCAGGGGGAATTGATTTCGTTCACGATGCGCAGCACGCCCTCGGGCGTGCGGCCGAGGCCCCAGTGGTTCTCCAGCCCCAGCACCACGCCGCGTTTCTCGGCCGTCGGGAGGATCTTCTCGAACGAGTCGATGACCCAGGGGAAGCCGTCTTCCTCGGTGTAGCCTTCCAGCGGCGGCTCGATGCCGCGGTCGGCCATGAGCTGGTCGAAGGAGCGCGTGGTGCCCCAGCGTCCGGTGTTGACGCGGATGATCGGCAGACCAAGCTCGTACGCGCGCTCGATGCTGGTGATCGTGCGTTCGATATTGCGCTGTCGGAGCTCCGCATCCGGGCTGACGAAGCCCTGATGGGTGGACATCCCGCACAGGGGTATGCCCTGAAGCAGGGCGCGGCGTTTGAGGTTCTGGAGATAGGGGCCGGTGATTTCGTTGTCGCGGCCGATATCTGCTTCGAGGTGGACTTCGAGCAGCTCCACCGCGTCAAAGCCCATTTCCGCGGCCAGGTCGATGCACTTGGCGACATCGCGGTAGTCATCCCGGCTGAAGCCCCAGTAGGAGTAGGTGGAGACGGCGATGGGATTGCCGGGGCGGGCGCCGGAGGATTCGTGATGCTCCGCGCGAGCGGGCGTAAGCCCGGCTGGCGACGCGGCGACGGCGGCGGCGGCGAGGGAAGTGCCCAGGAGCTGACGGCGATTGAGGGTCATGGGGCGGTCCTTTCGGAGAGAGCGGGCGGGACGCCCGCCCCACTTCGATCGTTACACGCGGTCGGGGACGACGAAGGGCTTGCGGTATTCGCGGGTGACCAGGGCGTTGGCCTGTTCGGAAAGATACCCGCGCTGGAAGCGTTCGCGGTTGACATCGAACGCAAGCCACGGGCCGAGCGTGGCGGGTGTCTGTTCGAGGTAGATGTCGTTGGCCGAGAGGTGTTCGCGGAAGCGCTCGTAGGAGTCGATCGCGCCGGCATCACCGCGGATGGCTTCGAGGATCTCGCCCTGCGACGCGGCCGCCCCCAGGCGGTGGGAGATGTTCGCCTGGTGGCAGAGCGAGCTGGAGATGTGGCCTTCGAGGACATCGGCGTTCAGGTCGGATTGCTTTCGGCTGCGGACGGCCTGGATGAAGTTGGCGACGTGGTTCTCCGGGCCTTGGGCTTTGAACTGGCGGATGCGGTTGTCGTTGTTGTCGAAGGCCCACCCGCCGCCGTGACTGCCGGCGAAGTAGCCGTTCTCGCACTCGATGCAGACGCCGATGCGCACGCCGCGGTAGTGATCCATGGCCGAGTCGTCGGTCTGCCGGGGCAGGCCGCGCACTTCGAAGATGAGCGGCGCGGTGTCGTAATCGAGGATGGCGATCTGGGTGTTGGGGGTCTCACCGTCGTCGTCGTACCCGAAGCGCCCGCCGATCGACATCACGCGCGGGGCGAGCTTGTCCTCGCCGAGCAGCCAGCGGGCCATGTCCATCTCGTGGATGCCCTGATTGCCGATGTCGCCGTTGCCGGTGGCCCAGACCCAGTGCCAGTCGTAGTGGAACTGCCTGCGGGTGATGGGATCGAGCGGCGCGGGGCCGGCCCAGAGGTCGTAGTCGATGTGGTCGGGCACGGGCTGAGGAGCGTCCACCTTGCCGATTGATTCGCGGCGCTTGTAGCAGAAGGCCCGGCCCCGGACGATCCGGCCGAGGTTGCCATCGCGGATGAACTGCGCGGCCTCCATCAGCCCGGTGCTTGAGCGGTTCTGCGTACCGGCCTGGACGATGCGGTCGTACCTGCGGGCGGCCTCGACGAGCTTCCTGCCTTCGTAGATGTTGTGACAGACGGGCTTTTCGACGTACATGTCCTTGCCGCTCTGGCAGGCCCAGATGGAAGCCAGCGCGTGCCAGTGGTTGGGCGTGGCGGTGGAGACCGCGTCGATGTCATCCCGGTCGAAGAGGT
This sequence comes from Phycisphaeraceae bacterium, assembly GCA_041747335.1. Classification (GTDB taxonomy): domain Bacteria; phylum Planctomycetota; class Phycisphaerae; order Phycisphaerales; family Phycisphaeraceae; genus JBGTFI01. The sequence continues at coordinate 9,316 of JBGTFI010000468.1, forward strand.
AGCGCATGTCCAGGTAGGTGTCGACTTCCGCGCCGTCGAACTCGGTCATCTCCTTCGCGCGGGTGGCGAGGATCTTGCGGTCGGCATCGCAGATCGCCACGATGCGCACACCCGGAACGGCCCGGAACATGCGGATGTGGTCGTTGCCCTTGCCGCGCACGCCGATGATGCCCACGCGGATTTCCTCGTTGGCGCCGCGCACTTTGGCCAGGGGCCTTACCGACGTGTGCCCGTTCACCGATCCGCGAGAAGCACACCCGCCCAGGCCGGTGGCGGCGGCGGCGAGCAGCCCGCCCTTGACGAAGCGTCTTCGTGAGAGGTGGTTCATCGTGTGTGCTCCTTACGGAAATGGGGATCGTAAGCGTGCCGC
>JBGTFI010000469.1:0-14267 GCA_041747335.1 Phycisphaeraceae bacterium
GGCCGCCACCCCGCCCGACCCGCGGGAACTGCTCGCCGCCATCGGCCTGGAGAACGTCGAAGACTTCACCCGCCGCACCGCCCGCCGCATGGGCATCCCCTTCACGCCGGGCGTCGCCATCCTCGAGGTGCGACGCAATTCCGTCGCCGAAGTCGAAGGCTTCCGACGCGGAATGGTCATCATCGAGGTGCGCGGCCTGCCCGTCGAAACCATCGAACAGCTCCTTGCCGCCCTGGAAACCCAGGATCTCACCCGCGGCGTGGTCGTGACCGTGGTCGATCCCATCACCCAATCCCGCGAATCCCGTCTGTTGCGCATCGAGCGGCGGTGAGGCGGGCGCGGTTGTGATGCCTGGAACGGTTGGGATGGCGGTCGGATCGTCGATCGGGCGCGCGACGAACCATGCGGCATCTCCAGCGTGTCGATAATCTCCTGGTGGGGGAAACGCTATCCAAATACCGGAGGTGAGCCGTGAGTCATACCACGATCAGTCATCCCTTCCGTCTGCTGCTGCAGATCGCCCTCGTCGCCCTCGTCGTACTCATGGCTCGCCAGGCCGGAGCCCTCGACGACGGACACCTGGCGAAAGTCAAGCCCGCCGAGGCCGAAAACCTCTTCGACGCCTTCATCGCCCCCGTCTACCACCTCGCCGACGAGGCCGGGCAGGACGTCGTCATCGCCTTCGACAACCCCCTGCCGGACTTCAAGAAGCCGATCCGCTTCGCCATCGTCATGTACCTCGATCGACAGGCCGCCGAAGCCGAGGCCCTCGCCGCCTCGGAGCGCGACGGCCGAAAGTACGTCCTGAAAGTGACCACCCTCGCCCGCGTCCTTAAGGCGCTTTACCAGACTAAGGACCACTCGCCCTCGGATGATTATCGCCGGCCGGACCTCCTGGTGGTGGAAGATCGAACGATGCAGCCGGTGCAGGCCGAATACTTCGTCAACGAATCAAATGACCAGCCTTACACCGTCACACTCGGCAAGTTCTCCTACCTCCCCGTCTTCATCTGCGAACGCGAGGCCGCGGCCTACGAAACCGGCCTGGAAAAACACACCGGCAAGTCATACCGCCGCGTCTCCCTGGGCATGGACGAGCTCCTGGCCTGGATGGCGAAGCACTCACGCTCCACCGCCCAGGCACGAGTCTTCGGCTACGGCGGGCCGGACCTGGTGCGCGACTTCCACCGCTCCGTCCACCAGCGCCTCAGCGCCCGGGCCGAGGGCAAAGACAAGGAGCGTTCGCGAGTGATCCGGGGGAGCGACCCCACCGGTGAGAGAGTGATCCGGAAATAATTGACCAGTGGGGCGGGCGTCCCGCCCGCCATTGCGGCGAAGCCGCAGGTTCCTGCCCAAGAGGTGCCGCAAGGCATAGTCGATTCAGGCCTTCGGCCTGATGGCGGGCGAGACGCCCGCCCCACCGGTGCTTCTTTCTCGCCTCTGGTTGCGGTCAAGCGCAGCGCGGCCGCGCTATGTGCACTCGTGCTCTCGGATTCCGTCATTCCCCGCTTACCCTTCCGTCACCCGCAGCACTTCATCCACCGTCGTCTGCCCCTGAAGAACCTTCTGGAACCCGTCCATCCGCAGCGTCGTCATCCCCTGCTCGATGCACAGCCGCCGGAACTCCGTCACCGAAGGGCTCGACACGATCTTGTCGCGCAGGTGGTCGTTCAGAACCAGCAGCTCGTAGATGCCCAGACGACCGGCGTACCCCGTGTTGCGGCACTTGTCGCACCCCAGGCCGAGCGCGACCTCATCGACCTTCAGCCCGGCCTTCTCAAGATGCTTCGCGACCACCTCCCCGGGCTTCTGAACCGTCTTGCAGTGCGTGCAGATGCGACGAACCAGCCGCTGCGCCACGATCGCGTTGAGCGCCGCGCCGATCAGGAACGGCTCCACCCCGATGTTGACCAGCCGCGTCACCGCGCTGGGCGCGTCGTTCGTGTGCAGCGTCGAGAGCACCAGGTGCCCGGTCAGCGACGCCTGGATCGCGATACGCGCCGTCTCGCCGTCGCGAATCTCGCCGACCATCACCACGTCCGGATCCTGCCGCAGAAGAGACCGCAGCGCCGCCGCGAACGACATCCCGATCTTCTCGTGCGTCTGGACCTGGTTGATCCCGTTCAGGTGGTACTCCACCGGATCCTCAACCGTCGAGATGTTCAGCTTCTGACGGTCCATCTGCGACAGCGAAGCGTACAGCGTCGTCGTCTTGCCGCTTCCCGTCGGACCCGTGACCAGGATGATCCCGTGCGGCTGATCGATCTCCTCCCGCCACGCGGCGTAGGTCGTGTCGCTCATCCCAAGGTTCTCCAGCGGAACCTGGATCGAGCGCGTGTCCAGAATACGCATCACCGCCTTCTCACCCTGCGCCGTCGGAAGCGTCGAGAGGCGAAGGTCGAGCTTGCGGCCGTGAACCATCGCCCGGATGCGACCGTCCTGCGGCAGGCGCCGCTCCGAAATGTCCAGGTTCGACATGATCTTCAACCGCGAAATGATCGCCGCCTGCATCTGCTGCGGCGGATTCATCGCCTCGAACAGCACACCGTCGATGCGATAACGGATCTGAAGCCGCTTCTCCTGCGGCTCAATGTGAATGTCGCTCGCCCCCTCCTTCACCGCGTTGAAGATCAGATAGTTCACCAGCCGGATGGTCGGGGATTCGCCCGCCATCTTCTCGAGGTCCAGATCCTCCTCCTTCGTCTGGACGACCTCGATCTCCTCTTCCTCCATGTCGCCGATGATCTGATCGACGTTCACCTCCTGGCTGCTGTCCTGCTGCGCCTTGAGCATCTCGACCGCGGATGTGATGTCGCTCTGACACACCACCACCGGCTTGATCGAGACGCCCAGGCGATGACGCACCTCCTCCAGGATCATCAGGTCGTCAGGACGCGTCACTCCCAGAAGAAGCCGGCTGCCCGACATCGTCAGCGGCATCACCCCGTGCTCAAGGCAGTAGTCGAAGCCCAGCCGGTTGAGGAACTTCGACTCGACCAGCCCCGCGTCGATCGTCTCGAACGGCATCCCCACGACCTGCGCCAGGTGGCTCTGCACCGACGCCTCGTTCACCTGCATGTCGCAGAAGATGCGCGCCAGCGACTTGCCCGACGTGCTCGAAGCCACCTTGCGCGCCTGATCGAGCTGCGCCCGATCCACCACGCCCGATTCCAGCAGCGCCTCCCCAAGGTCGCGCTCCGCGCGGACCGGAAGCTTCTCCTCGTCCGGACTCCACAGATCGCTCAGCGATTCGGCCGATCGCCGCGCCGTCACCTTGCGATCCGGCGACAGCGCCTCGTCAAGGTCCACCATCTCCTGCCAGTTGGAAAGGTCGTTGTTTTCCATCATCGTCTCACGGCTGTCAGACGCTCGTTCAGCGTCCGAAGGGAGTCTTGAACTTCGCGCCGTCCTCCGACCCCATGCTCAACCGGTGCCTGAAACCCTCGGCCTCGATCGTCACCGACAGATCGTCGATCGAAACGATCGTGAAACTCCCCAGCTTCTGACCGGCCTTGTACAGGTCCCCGTTGATGATCGCCACCGGACGCGCCCCCTTCATGATCGACTGCACCTGGTACTTGACGGCCTCGCGCTGAAGCTCAAGCTCGCGGCGATTGTCCTCCTTCACCGGCTCGGCCTGGGGCTCATTGGCGGACTTGAACACCGGCAGCACGAACGGGTTCTTCTGCACGAACTCCGGCGGAACCTGACGCTCCTTCGGGTCGCTCGAGAACATGTTCAGCACCGAATCGGTGTCCTTGAACAGGTTGTCCATCTGCTCCCTGTTCAGCGGGTCGGACGCGGGCAGCGTCGTGTCCATCACCCGCGCCAGCGCCTGCTCCACCTTCAGCTCAAGCTCCTTCGCCACCCCGGAGGACTTCAGGTCCGACTGCATGGAGCGCATCGTGTAGATCGCGCCCGCCGCCACCACGAACAGGATCACCACCAGCATGGTCCCGGTGTTGAGAATCCTGCCCCGTCGCGGAACGCCCAGGTCCAGATCCCCGCCGGGCATCGTCTCGGCCGGCGCGACCCCCGACATCATCGCCAGCGCGCCGCGAGTGGTCTCCTCCGCGGGGGTTTCCTCGTCACCGTTGAACATCAGATTCTCGCGATTTCGTTGTTTCATACCCTGCCCTTTCCGTCCTGACCCGCCGGTTTGGCCGTCCCCTCGAAGAAGATGCTCAGCACCACGTCCGCCTGCATCTTGCCCTCTTCCTTGTCGAGCTTCTTGAGCTTCATGACGGGCATGCGGGTGATGCGGCTTAGCTTCTCAAGCTCCAGCAGGAAGCTGTAGAAACCGTCGAAGTCCCCCACGAACACCATCTTCAGCGGCAGCTCCGAATACTGCGCGGTGTCCACCTTCTTGTCCGCGTGGACGCTCTTGGGCGTCAGCCCCTGCTTGGCCGCCAGCTCCCAGACCTGCTTGAGAATCACCTCCACCTCACGCTGCGCCGGCAGCTTCTCCTCAAACGCCACGATCGCCTGCTCCAGGCGGTCGATCTCGTCCCCAAGGTCCGAGATGCGCCGCGTCGCCTGCTCCAGCTGCTGGAGCTTCGACTGCTTCTGACGCACCTCCGCCATCGCCTCCTCGATCTGCTCCTGACGCGGCTTGTAGACCACGAAGTACGCGCCCACCAGCGTCGAGACAAGCAGCAGCACGAACACCAGTTCACGAATGCCGAATCGCATGAGCTCAGTCCTTGTTCAGGTTGCGTCCGGGATCCGCCGGCCCGCCCGGCGTCGGGGGAACGCTGTCCGGGAGCATCAGGCTCCCGTCGGCCCCGATCATGATCGTCGCCCCCATCGGATCCTGCATCAGCCCGCGGCGGACCTTCTTGGGCTCCATCTCCTGCACCAGCACGTCCTGATTCAGCTTCATCCCGATCCGGAACCGCCGCATCGTGTGGTGCTCGATCTTGACTTCCTGGCTGTAGCTCAGCTCGATCTCCGTGAACAGGTCCGCCTGGTTCAGCGCCGTCATGAACTGCGCCACCTGCACGTCCGTCGGCGCCACCCCGATCAGGTCCAGGTTCACGTCCGTCGGGTCCACCTCCGGCTCGGGCATCGGCTGATTCGGGTTCACACCCGCCGCGGACTTGTTCTTCGCCACGTCCAGCATCGTCTTCACCGCCGGACGCGCCCGACGAACCGTCTTGGTCTCCATGTTCAGCTCCAGCAGGCTCAGCGTCGTCGGCATGTTGTTGATCAGCTCCGACAACACCAGGCTCCGCGGAATCCGCTCCAGCAGGCTCGCCGTCACCTGCGCCTTGCGCATCATGTTCACCTTCTGCTCCTGGAGCTGGTCAAGCTGCGACAGGCGCTTGGCCGCCTCTTCATAACGCAGGTTCACCTCGCGCTGGCGACGATGAACCTCCCGCGTCTGGCGGTCGCTGACGTAAAAACCTCCCACCACACCGCCCAGAACGATCACGAACAGCGTCACGCAGATCACGTTCGTGCGACGCTGGACCTTCTTCTCGAGATAGTCTTCCGGAAGGAAGCTGTTGTCTGCCATGTCCGCCCTCACTCGCCTTGCCGACCGGCCGCACCGGCGCCGGACCGCACTAAAGGTTCGCCTCACTCAGACACAATCCCATCGGAACCGCCCACCCCGGCTGCGGCTGCGTCAGGTCCACACCGCTCCTGGCCTTCACACGGGTCAGACGCGCCACCCGCGCCATCGGATCCCCGAGCTGCGCGCCGATGCAAAGCTGCCGCGCGATCTGCTTGCACGTCGCCGTGTGACGCGATTCACCACCCAGAAACACCAGCTTGTCGATCGTCCGTTCCGGGAAAAGGCTCTTGTGGTAACGAAGGCTCAGCTTGATCTCATCCACCAGGCACGAAAGAGTCTCGGCCACGCCCTCGTTGAAACGCCCGGCCGGCTCCCCTTCGCCCCGCCCCGCGGTCTTGGGCGCTTCAAGCGTCGCCAGACCAAGACCCAGGCTGTCCTTCCCCCGAAGGTCCGCCTCGTACGCCGCACGCGCCGCCGCCGGCCCCACCTCCGAACGCGTCCACTGACCCAGACGACGCTTGCGCGCTTCCTCGAAGTCCACGCCCTCCGCACGCGCCAGATGACGCGTGAAGTGGTCCCCCGCCGCGTGGATCATCTTCGCGAACACCATCTGATCCCCGTGCGCCACCACCACCTTCGTCGTCGCCGCCCCGATGTCCACGAAACACGTCGTCTGATCGCCCTGCCGCTCCTTCGTGCAAAGGTGCGAAAACGCCCGCAGGATCGCCGGAGGCTCCGCGTGCATCCCCACCACCTCCAGCTTGCACCGGTGTGCGATCTCGATGTAACGCATCACCGACTCCCGGCTCGCCGCGATGCAGATCACCTCCAGCTTCGCGTGACCGTCTCGAGTCACCGGCAGCACCGGGAAATGACGGATCACCATCCGCGACGGATCCACGTTCAACCGATGACGCAGATTCATCCCGATCTGCTCGGCCATCTCGTTCGCGCAGTCCACCTTCGCGATCTGGAAATGCTGCACCAGCGTCTGAAACGCCGGGATCGACAACATCACACGCTTGCCCTTGAACGCCCCTTCCTTGAGCATCGCAGCCAGCGCCTGATGGCAGAAACTCAACCGCGCCGAGGGATCCTTCCTCGCCTCCTCCGGAAGCTCCCGGGCCCCCGCAGCCACCAGCTCCGGCGGATCGCCGGGCGTCACCTGGAGCATCTTGATCGTGTCGGCGCCGAAATCGATGGCGATCGGCGACACGCGGGATTTCGTCAGGCCCAGTGCCATAAGTCTTCTGCCGCCTCCTTCGCCGCGCCCGCCGCCGACTGATCCACGCCTCGCCCGGACCACCAGGCGTCGCCGACGACGACGCGACGACAACCCCACCATCGACCCTTCCCCGCGGTCGGTTTAGGCCAGCGACATAAGGTGTAGCGGCGAACGGGGCGGTTGTAGCGACGGAAGGGAATGACGAAATTCCAATGACGAATGACGAAACGCGTCGCTATCGGGCACGGAAGCAACAGCGAAGACGAATGGTTTAGTGGGGCGGGCGTCCCGCCCGCCATCAGCCCGAAGGGCTGAAACGACCGTCGCTTGTGGCAACAGGCTTGCCCGGAGGCCTTCCGCTTCACCGCAACGGCGGGCGGGAGGCCCGCCCCACTGTTCGCCATTCGTCATTCCCCCGTCTCCCGTCCCCTCCCCCCGCTAACATACCCCAATGCAAAGCCTCACCCCCGGCGAAATCGTTCAGCAGCTCGACCGCTACATTATCGGACAGGCCCCCGCCAAGCGGGCCGTCGCCGTCGCCATCCGAAACCGCTGGCGCCGCCGCCAGCTCGTCCCCGACCTGGCCCGCGAGGTCACCCCCAAGAACATCATCATGATCGGACCCACCGGCGTCGGCAAAACCGAAATCGCCCGGCGCCTCGCCCACCTCACCGGGGCCCCGTTCATCAAGGTCGAGGCCAGCAAGTTCACCGAAGTCGGGTACCACGGCCGCGATGTCGAATCCATGATCCGCGACCTGCTCGACCAGGCCATCTCCATGGTCCGATCCGAACAGGCCAAACTCGTCAACGAAAAGGCCCAGGTCGCCGCGGAAGACCGCCTCCTCGACCTGCTCCTCCCCCCCGCCCCCACCCGCTCCCAGGCCTACGCCGAGACCCCGCGCTCCTCACCCTCAGCCGGGAGCTACGTCGAAACCGAAGACTCCCACGAACGCCGCGCCCAGACGCGCGACCGCCTGCGCGAACAGCTCCGCGCCGCAAAGCTCGACAACCGCGAGGTCGAAATCACCATCACCGACAAACCTCTCACCTCCATGATGTTCGGCGGCATGGGCATGGATCAGATGAACCCCGAAATGTCTGAGATGCTCGAACGCATGATGCCCGAACAGCACCGAAGACGCCGCGTCACCGTCGGCGAAGCCCGGCGCATCCTCACCGAGCAGGAAACCGAAAAACTCCTCGACAAGGAAAAAATCACCACCCAGGCCATCGAACGCACCGAGCAGAGCGGCATCCTCTTCCTCGACGAGATCGACAAGATCGCCTCCCCCTCCGGCGACGGCGGCGGACGCGGGCCGGATGTCTCCAGGCAAGGCGTCCAGCGAGACCTGCTCCCCATCGTCGAAGGCTCCGCCGTCAACACCCGCTACGGCGTGGTCCACACCGACCACATCCTCTTCATCGCCGCCGGCGCCTTCCACAGCGCCGCCGTCAGCGACCTCATGCCCGAACTCCAGGGCCGATTCCCCATCCGCGTCGAACTCGCACCCCTCACCCGCGACGACTTCGTCCGAATCCTCACCGAACCCGGCAACGCCCTGACAACCCAGCAGCGCGAGCTCCTGGCCGTCGAAGGAATCGAAGTCACCTTCGAACCCCACGCCGTCGACGCCATCGCCGACTACGCCGCCAAAGCCAACGCCACCCTCGAAAACATCGGCGCCCGCCGCCTCATGACGATCATGGAAAAGCTCTTCGAACAGATCAACTTCGACGCCCCCGACCGCGCCGCCCGCGGCGAAACCAAAGTGAACATCTCAGCCGACTTCGTCAAAGAACAGGTCGGCCCCATCGTCGCCGACGAAGACCTCAGCCGCTTCGTGCTGTAATCGCCCACAACGAGCCGCAACCGTCAGGGAGCGGGTTATAGATACTGGCTGCCCCGGATCGACAGACAAGACAGCCGCTACTCCCCCCCCGCAACCCGTCCCTCCGAACCCGCCAGCCGGATCCCCCGCCGCTCCAGAAGGCTCCCTTCCGCAAGGTACAGGCTCACCAGCGCGATCCGGTACTGCACGATCGCCTCGACCTCCGCGATCTGCGCCAGCAGCAGATCCCGCTGCGCCTGGGCCACCAGCAGCGACGTGCTCGCGCCCACATCGTAGCGCTCTTCCTCCGCCCGCACCGTCTGCTCCTGCAGGAAACGCGTCGCCGCACTGGCCTGAATCTGCTGCCGGGCCCGCTCTGCCTCGATCACCGCCAGGCGAACTTCCGTCTGGACCAATTGCCGCAGGTTCGCCACCGCCGCCGCGGACTGCTGACGCGTCGCCCTGGCCGCCAGATCCCTCCCCCGCGCCGCCCGGTTCCCAAGGTAGTGGCTCAGGCTGACCCCGGCCGTCCAGTCGTCGCTGTCCGTGTCCAGATCCTGGAACGACCCGCTGAGCGTGTCCCCGAAACCGCTCTTGCCCAACGCGATGAAAAGGTCCAGCCGCGGCATAAGCCCGTTGCGCGTCACGATCGTCTCCAGGCGGTCCTGCTCCAACCGAAGACGCGCCTCGCCAAGGTCCGGACGCATCGTGTCCGCCAGTTGCACCCGCTCCCCCAGATCGTCAATCGCCATCGCCTCCAACCTCGGATCCGTCACCGCCAGCACCTCACGCTCGAAGTTCGAATCGTCCGCCGGATTGAGCAGACGGATCAGCCGCACCCGCGACGACTCAAGCTCACTGCGCGCGTTGATGAGCGCCTGCTCCCGAAGCGCCACCTCCGCCCGCGTCGCCGCCGCCTCCGTCTGCGGCATCAGCCCCACGTCGATCTGCTGCTCCACCTCGTCGCGCTGGCGTATCGCGATCTCCAGCGAACGCTCGAAGATCGCGATCTCCTCACGCGCCAGCACGAAGTTCCAGTACGCGATCTCCGTCTCCGCCAGCAGCGCTTCCGTGAACCCGCGCAGCTCGTACACCGACGCCAGCGTGTCGAGCTGCGCCTGACGGATCGACACCAGGTTCACCGCCGGGCCGAAACCGCGCAACAGCGACTGCGTCACCGTCAGACCAAGTCGCGCTTCCTGCTGCTCGGGCGAACGGTTCGAAATGTCCCGCGCCTGCTCGACGGTCCCCTCGATCGTCGTGCCCGTCGGCAGAAACTGCCTGATGCCGCCCACCCCCGAAGCGCTCCGCGCTTCCACGCTGAACTGCTCCCCCGTCGCCCGGGCCGTCTCGCGGGCGCTCGACTCGCCCGTCCTCCCCTCGGCGAAAAGCTCCGGATCGAACACGCCCCGCTCGATCTGCTCGAACGCGCCCACGATCACCGGGCTGAGCTGCTGCACCCGCAAGTCGCGGTTGCGCCCCAGCGCCACGAACGTCGCCTGCTCGATCGACAGAGCGATCGGTTCCCCCGGCGGCGGAAGCGTCAGGTTGAACGTCGGATCCGTCTCGCTCGACGGCTGGAGAGCCTCCGGCACCTCCACGGGACGATCGGGCTGCTTCCGCAATCGCTCCTGGAAATCCACCTCGAACACTCGCCAGTCCTCCACCGGCGCGCACCCCCCCGGCGCAAACAACAGCGCCAACGCGACCAGCCACTGGCGTAGTCCACGCGGGCGCCTCAAGCCGGACCGCCCTTGGGATCGGGGTGGAACAGCGAATACACCGCCGGAATCAGCACCAGCGTCACCAACGTCGAACTCGTCAATCCCCCCACCACCGCCCGAGCCAGCGGCGCCTGCGCATCGGCCCCCTCACCGATCCCCAGCGCTAACGGCATCAACCCCAGAATCGTCGTCATCGTCGTCATCAGGATCGGCCGCAAACGCCGGCGACCCGCCTCCGCGATCGCCTCACCCGTGAGCATCCCCTTGGCCCGAAGCTGTCCCGCCTGATCCACCAGCAGGATCGCGTTGTTCACCACGATCCCCCCAAGCATGATACAACCGATGTACGACTGAATGTTCAGCGTCGTGCCCGTCAGAAAAAGCATCAGCAGCACCCCCACCGCCGCCATCGGAACCGACAGGATCACCACCAGCGGATCACGAAGCGACTCATACTGCGACGCCAGAACCATGTACACCATCACCAGCGCCAGCCCCAGGCTGATCAGCAGCTCGTTGAACGCCCGCTGCTGCTCCTCGAAGTTCCCCGCGATGATCAGGTCATAACCCACCGGCCTTGGAATCTGATCCAGCACCGCCTCCACATCCCGCGCGATCGATCCCATGTCACGCCCCGCCACGTTCGCCGAGACCGTCACCAACCGCTGCTGATCCTTCCGATCAATCAGGATCGGTCCGCGCCCCGGCTCGACCGTCACCACGTTCCGAAGCGACACCTCTTCGCCGCCCGCACCCGTCAGCGTGATGTCCAGAATCTCGTCAATCGACAGCCGCTCCGCGTCCTTGAGCTGCACCAGGATGCGGTGCGAATTGCCCTGCGTCCGGAACTCACCCGCCTGCGTTCCCGCCACCGCCGTCTCCAACGCCTCGGCCACCCTCCTGACCGTCAAACCCAGGTCCGCCGCCTTCTCCCGATCCACTCGGATGAACTCCTGCGGCATCCCCGCGCTGCGGCTGGTGCGCACGTCCGCCAGCCCCGGCACTTCGGCAATCGCATCCGCCACCCGCTGCGAAAGGAGATTGAGAATCTCAAGGTCATACCCCCGCACCTCGATCGTCAGGCTGTTGTCCCCACCGATCAACCGGTCCAGCAGAAACTGCCCCTGAGGCGCCCGCGTGCGGATCGTCATCCCCGGTATCCGGCCATCCAGAAGCTCCCGGATCTCATCCGCAACCTCCACGTTCGATCGATCACGCTCGGCCGCCGGAACCAGCGATAGCTGAATCTCCCCCATCGCCACTTCGTCCGGCCTCCAGCCCGACGGGCCGATGCTCGCCACCGCCGACAGACGCTCCGGAATCGCCTCATAAACGATCTTCTCCATCAGCGCCGTCTGACGATCCACGATCCCCAGCCGCGTCCCCACCTCCATCTCCCCCGTGATCCGCACCTCCCCCTCGTCGCTCGGCGGAAGCATCTCCGTCCCGATCAGCGGAACCAGAAGCAGGCTCGCCCCCAGCATCACCGCCGACATCCCCACCGTCACGTACCGATGACGAAGCGCCAACCGGATCAGATCCCGATAACCCTCGTCGATACGCCGGAACATCCCCTCCGCCGCGCCCGCAAGCCGGTCCACCCACCCCGGCCTGGCCCGGTGCATCTCTTCCGGGGATCGCAGCAGTCGCGCCGAAAGCATCGGCACCAGGCTCAGCGACACCAGCAGCGAACACACCAGCGAAAACGCGATCACGTACGCCAGCTCCGAAAACAGAATCCCCGCCACCCCCTCCACGAAGATCAGAGGCACGAAGATCACCAGCGTCGTGATCGTGCTCGCCACGATCGCCGGTCCCACCTCGCTCGCCCCGCGCACCGCCGCGTCCACGCGCCCTTCCTTCTCCTCATCGCGCCTGCGGAATATGTTCTCCAGCACTACGATCGAACTGTCCACCATCATCCCCACCCCCAGCGCCAGCCCCCCCAGCGTCATCAGGTTCAGTGTGAACCCCGCGAAGTAGATCAGCGCGAACGTCGCGATCACCGAGATTGGAATCGCCAGCGAAATCACCAGCGTGCTGCGCAAGTTGCGAAGGAAAAACAGCAGCACCACCACCGCCAGCCCCCCCCCGTACACCACCGAACGCGCCACGTTCGCGATCGAACGCTCGATGAAGTTCCCCTGATTCACCACCGGAACCAGCTCGATCTGCGGGTAGTCCTCGTTGATCCGCTCCACCTCCGCCAGCACCCGCGACGCCACCTCCACCGTGTTCGCGTCCGCCTGCTTGCGCACCCCCAGGCGCAGCCCGCGCTTCCCGTTGATGCGCACGATCCGCGTCCTCTTGCGGTGCGTGTCCACCACGTCCGCGATCTGCCCCAGCGTCACCGCCGCGCCCCCGCGCATCGTGATCACCGTCGAGCGGATCTGGTCCAGATCCGTGAACTCCGCCGGCGCCCGAAGCGTCACCTCGTAACGCCCCTGCTCCACCTCACCCGCCGGAAGGTCCAGGTTCGCGTCCCGGATCGCATCGAGCACCCCGTCCAGCGGCAACCCCAACGCCATGATCCGGTCCGGGTGCAGGCTCACCCGGATCTCCCGCTCGTACTCACCCCACAGGTCCACCGACGCCACCCCCTCAATCCGCTCGATGCGGTATTGCACCTGAAGATCGATCAGCTCCGTCATCTCCACCGGGTCCAGGTCGCTGCCCACCCCCAGGATCACGATCGGAAACCCCGCGATGTCGAACTTGCTCAGACGAGGACGCAAAGCCTCCTCCGGAAACTCGTTGGCCTCGCGGTCCAGCCGGTCGCGCACATCGTTCGATGCCGCGTCCAGGTCCGTCCCCCAGCCGAAACGCACACGCACCGAACTGTTCCCCGTCGACGAAATCGACGTGATCTCCTCCACACCCGGAACCACCGCCACCGTCTCCTCCACCACCTGCGTCACCAGACGCTCCATCACCTCCGGGCTGGCGTTCTCGTACGACGTCGAAACGCTCACCGTCGGCATCTCCACCTTCGGAAGCAGGTCGATCGGAAGATGCCGAAGCGCCACGCCCCCCAGAAGCACGACGATCAGCGTCGCCATCGTCGTCATCACAGGCCTGCGAACGCTGAACGACGGCAGACTCACGGGGCACTCGCCTCCTTCTCCACGCCCGACAACTCCGGAATCGTGATCTTCGCCCCGTCAGCGATCAGTTGTTGACCCAGCGTCACCACCCGCCCCGCGATCCCCTCCCCCGCCACCGCCACGCGCTCCCCGTCGCGAATCCCCACCTCCACCTCGCGGTAACTCACCGACTCCCCGTCCGCGTTCACCACGAACACCCCCGTCGTCCCACCACGCGAAACCAGTGCATCCGTCGGAACGATCACCGCCTCCTCCGCCCGATCCAGAATCACCTCCGCACGCACGAACATCCCCGGACGAAGCCGGTGCCCGGGGTTGTCCACCACCAGCTCGATCCGCGCCTGCCGCGACGCCTGACGAAACACCGGCGCCACCCGCGCGATCCGACCCGCGAAAACCTCCCGCGGATAAGCGTCCGTCGTCAGCGCCACCGGCTGATCCGGGTTCATCCGTCCGTAGTCCCGTTCCGTCACGAACACGATCGCGTTGATCGGATCCAGGTCCACGATCGACATCAGCGGGGTGTTCGCCGCCACCGTCACCCCCTCGTCCACGTACCGCTCCGCCACCACCCGCTCATCATCCTCATCCGCCCACGACGCCGTGATCTTCGTGTAGCTCAAACGGATTCTCGCCGATTCAAGGAATGCCTCGGCCCGCCGAACCTGCGCCCGCGCCACCTCCACCGCCGCCTCCTTCGCCAGCTCGTCCGATCGCGCCACGTCGTACTGCGACTCCGACGCCACACCACGCTGCTGAAGCGTCCGAACGCGCTCAAGCTCGCGCACCGCGATCTCCAGACGGCTGATCGCCTCCCCCAGGTTCGCCGCCGTCACCGCCAGCTCCGCCTGCGCCTGCGCCACCG
>JBGTFI010000470.1:0-3343 GCA_041747335.1 Phycisphaeraceae bacterium
CCGCGGCGATCGCCTCCCCGTGGTGCGGATCCACCGCCCGCACCGGTCCGTACCACTGAACCACGGCGTCGGCCGCCCACTGCGCGGTCTGGTCCGCGTGGCACCCGTTGCAGGCGTTGGGCGTGCCGAGCTTTACCGAAAGGTCCGGCCGGGGAACCCGCAGCGAGTGATCCCGACGGAAGTCCACCACCATGTAGAACTTCCCCGGCATGTGGCAGCTCACGCACAGCGCCGCCTCCGTCTGGCGCTCGTGGAAGTGGTGCGCGGACGTATCGTACTTCTCCGGCTGATGGCAGCGCACGCACAGCGCGTTGTCCTGTGCGTGAAGCCGCAGCGTGTGCGGGTTGTGGCAGTCGCTGCACTTGACGCCCTGATGGAACATCTTGCTCTGGATGAACGACCCGTACTCGTACACCTCATCCAGAATCTGCCCGTCCGCGTGGTACAGACCCTCGTGCAGAAGCTCCGGCCGATAGAAGTCGAGGAACTCATCCCCGGCCGTGCGGCCCTCGGCCAGTTGAAACCGCCGCGAGTGACAAGGCGCGCACGCGTTGATCTGCACCGTGTTGGGGGCGTTCTTGAGAAGCACCTCCAGCCCGAAGGTCTCCCCCTCGCCGTACGGCGCAGCCGGGTCGGTCCCCGCCCACTTGAGGTGCTCCGACCCCCGTCCGTGGCAAGCTTCGCACCCGACGTTCATTTCCGCCCACTTCGTGTTGAACGTGTCGGTCTTGAGGTCGTACTCCTTACGCAGGTCCGTCGAGTGGCAATCCGCGCACATGTGGTTCCAGTTCTGTGCCGGCTTCGTCCAGTGGAGGATGTCGTGGTGCGGGATCGCCTCATCCGGATAGAGGTGGAACCACCGCTTTTCCAGCGTGTCCCACGCGAGCGACAGACACTGCACCCTGCCGTCCTCGAAGCGCACCAGGTACTGCTGCAACGGTTCGACGCCGTAGGTGTAGGCGATTTCGTAATCGCGCATCACGCCGTCCGGCCCGTCGGTGTGGACGAAGTACCTGCCCTCTCGCCTGAAGAAGCGGGAAGTCACCCCGAAATGCGTGAAGGCCGCGTCGTCAAAGTCCCCCACCACGCTGCGCTCGTCGGCGAGCATCATGGCGAGGTCATGATGCGAACCGGTCCACTCCGCGTGCTGCTGCTGGTGACACTCGACGCACGCGGCCGAACCGACATAGGCGAGCTTCGGCGACGCTTTCGCCTTCCCCACATCCGTCGAGTCGCCCCCGGTCGCCGCCAGACCGCCCGCCCCGCCATTTCCCCCAGGCGCCCACCACCATCCCGCTCCCGCCACGGCCACCAACAGCACCACAATCGCCAGCACTCGGCCCATGCCGCGCATCATAACGAATCACGTTCCCCCAATCTTCAATCCTCAATCGGTTATCGGCAATAGGGTCACGGCGTCACCGTCTCGGTGCGGCGCGTGATCGTGATCTCGACGTTCGGCAGCGGCCGCTCGGGGAACACGCCCTGCGGGCCCGCCAGGCGCACCGCGGCCGAGGTGATGGGCGTCTCGAAGTCCTTGGAGGTCAGCTCGATGTCCGCCCACACCTTTCTTTCACCGCTTCGGATCTGTTCGATCGCCTCGCGCGGGCCCCGGAGAATCACCCCTTCGAGGGCGACCTGCTCCACGAGGTCCACCTTGTACTCGTTGAACAGCGTCCACGCCGCCGACACGCGGATCGGAATGCTCGGGTGCTCGTACGTCTCCTCCTGGCTTCGAAGCGTCAGCGACACCCGCGCCCGCGGCAGCGGCACCTCGATGGCGTATTCCCCCAGCACCTGGACGAGCTGCGGGGACATCGTGATCGGGATCTCCACCGTATAGGGCGTGTTGGGCGTGAACGACGCGACCGTCCGGGCGTCGATGACCGCCTGGCAGGGCATGTCGGCGATGGACGCCGCCAGGCTCGCCGGAACCTGGATCGTCACCTGAGCCGGTTCGACCACCGGCGCCGAGCGCAGGTCCACCTCGCCCCGTACCACCTGAACCGGAAGGGTCACCTGCTCGAACTTCTGAACGCTCACGGTCACGCTTTCGGGATCCACCTTGATGATCCCCGCGCCCAGCGCGGTGAAGGAGGGCGAATCCGCCAGCCGCTCCCGAAGCGAGACGGTCTGAATCGGATAGGTCTCGAGGTCCGCCTTCTCCTCCATGTCCAGACGCACCTGGTTGATCCGCCGGAGCTCGCTGAACGTGCTGTTGGGCGCCTGCGCCGTCACCGTCACCGTGCGCGTCCTGGGCTCGATCGCCAGCTTATTGCCCCCCGGATCGACGAACCGCACATCGACCGAAAAGGTCTCTTCGCGCAGGTTCTCCCCCTCGGCGTACAGCCAGATCATGGCCGCGATGGCCCCGGCCAGGCCGAGCGTCGGAAGCTTTTCACGAAACGAACCGAGCATCTTCACTCCTCACGCTTCGCGCGATCCCGCCGCGCTCACCGCCGGCGTCTTGCGCCCCTTCACCTCACCCCCCCCGCCGAACGCCTCCGAGACGCTCGGCGATCCGGGCGCGGGCCCAAGCTCCACCACTTCCGCGTCGTCTTCTCCGCCGTTGGTTTCAAGATCGCCCGCGGTGGTGCTTCCGAGCGCCTGATGCAGGTGCTCGCGCAGCGAGTCGATCGTGAAATTGCGCCGCAACACCCCGCGCTCGGCGACGCTGATCGTCCCCGTCTCCTCGCTCACCACCACCACCAGCGCATCGGTCTCCATCGTCAACCCCAGCGCCGCCCTGTGACGCGAACCCAGCTCCGTGGCGATCGCCTCTCCCTCGGCCAGCGGAAACTGAACCGCCGCGGCGATGATCCGGTCTCCCCGGATCACCACCCCAAGGTCGTGCAGCGCGCTGCCCGGCCAGAAGATCGTGTTCAGCAGCTCCCGTGTCAGGTGGGCATCCAGGTGCGTCCCCGTCTCCACCACGCCCCCCAGGCCCACCTGCCTTTCAATCGCCACCAGCATCCCGATCTTGTGCTTGCTCAGATAATCCGTCGCCCCGAGCAGCTCCTCGATCACCCTGGCCTTGCGCTCCCTGCCCCCGCCGAAGATCCGCGCCTCGCCCAGGCGCGCCCGCGCCCGGCGAAGCTCCGGCGCGAACACGATCGCCACCGCCAGCGCCGCCCATCCCAGGAACTTCTCCGCCAGGAACCCCAGCCGCTCGAACGAACTGCCCCCGCCCGCCACTTTCAACATCACCAGCACCCCCACCAGCACCAGCACCACCGCCTTGACCATCCGCTCACCGCGCGTGTCCTTGAGGAACGCCAGCGCCGCGTACACCACCAGCCAGATGACCAGCAGCTCCACCAGCACCCGCACCGGCTCCTGCTGC
>JBGTFI010000471.1:0-3031 GCA_041747335.1 Phycisphaeraceae bacterium
AGCGACGCCCCACCCACCAGCGCGCCCAGCCCCCGCCGCACTCCCTGCCACCGCTCCACCTGCTCCCGGCATGGCTCGCACCCCTGAAGGTGCGCCTCGAAGGCGCGCAGACGCTCGCCCTCAAGCTCGCCGTCGAGGAACAGGTTCACCTCTTGTTCGTGTCGGCATGGGTTCATGGCTGCCTCTGCGGTTTGTAATCCACCAGCTCGTCGCCCAGCGCCTTGCGGGCGCGATGCAGTCTCGATTCCACCGTCCCCCGCGGAACCTCCAGCACCTCGGCCATTTCTTCGTAACTCAGGCCCTGAACTTCACGCATCACAATCACCTCTTGATGCTCCCGCGAAAGCCGATCAAGCGCCTCCAAAAGGTCCATCCGCCAGCTTGCCTCGCCGGTCGTGTCCGGCCGGCCTTGCGTCGCCAGCGCCTCATCCCGTTCGCCCGCCAGCGCCTTGTGACGCTTTCGGTCCCGCCGACGCATCGCCACCTGATTCACCAGAATCCGCGTCAGCCAGGTCCGGACCGACGAGCGGCCCTCAAAACGCTTCATGCCCTGGTACGCCCCCAGGAAGGTCTCCTGAAGCACGTCCTCGGCATCCGCCGCCTGCCCCAGCATCACGAACGCCAGGCGGTACAGCTCGTCGCCATAGCGGTCGACCAGCTCGCGGAACGCCTGTTCGCCGCCTCGGACGGCTCGACTCAGTAGCTCAGCATCGCTCGGGGCCAACGAACTTGCGTCCTCGCCAGCGGGCAGTCTCGTTTCCGTCCACCTATACCGTTGCAAAACGACCCCACCATCTTCCCCATTTCACGAAAAAAGGCGCATCCTCCCACTCCCCGACGCACCCTGCCCCACCCGACCACCGCCGCTCCCGACCCGTAGACCCCCACCCCATCTGCCGATAACCACACCATGCCCCTGATTCCGCCCCGCCTCCCTGCCCCCGACGATGCCCCCACAGGCGGGCCAGTCTCCGAGGCCGACTTCCACCGCCTGGCACTGGCCGCGGGGCACTGGCGAAAAGTCCGCTCCGCCTCCCGTCTCGCTGCGTTCAACGCCCTCTCTCTCGCCATCGTGGGGGGATTTGCCCTCCTGGCAGCCTTCGTGCAGATTCTGGCGGGGCTGACGAGGGGCCACATCGCCCTCTCCGCCTTCGCGGGCCTCCTGCTTGGCGGGGGTCTGCTGGCCATCGCCGCCATCGAACAGCGAGGCCGCTCACGCCTCCTCCAGCTCGACCCGGCGGGGGGAACTCTCCTTGCCTGGAACCAGGTCGCCCTCCTCGCCGTCGTCGTCCTCTGGTGCGGCGGGAAATTGGCCGCGGCCCTCGCCGGACCGAATCCTTATGAAAGCGTCATCCGCGACAACCCCCAGATCGCCCCGATGCTACAACCCATCATCGACGCCTACGCGACCATGACCGTCATCGTCTACGCAACCGCAATCGCCATAAGTACATTGTTTCAATCATATTGCGCAAGGCTCTACTTCGCCGCCGCCCGACAGGTCGCCGCCACCATCGCCGCAACAGACCCGTGGATTGTCCGCGTCCTTCGTCTGGCCGCGTAAACCCTCTCGATTCCCCACCCGATACGCCCGTCCGCCTAACCCCGCCCCTCGATTCTGCCGACATCATCCCCGTGGACGGCTCGCCGCCGGGGCGCGGAAGGTACTCCGTGTCCCAGGCAGCCCGACGAAACACCCGGACGAGGGGGTCGAGCCTATGGATTCGCTTTGGCGCGCAACGATCTGGGCGGTGAGTTGGACGGCCGCGGCGGTTTCCGTCGCGCTCGTCGCCGTCTTCCTCGCCACCCAGCCCGATCCCTCCATTGAGAGCATCCTGCTCGCCCTGGGCGCCGCGCTGGTCGTCGGCGCCGCCGGAGCGACCTTCGCCGCGTGGTCCGTCGCGCGACCTCTGCGACGCTTCATCAAGGAGGTCGACTTCACCCTCGCAGCCGCCGACACCACCCCCGATGCACGAATCGATCGCCAGAGCGGCGAAGAGTACACCACCCTCGCCACAGCCTTCAACACCCTCCTGGAACGCCTCGCGGTCCACAAGGCCGATCTCAGCGCCGCCCGCGCCGAGCAGGCCCGCGACAAGGCCGAGTCCTCCGAGAAGCTCCGCGAGATGCACGAGCACTACGAAGTCAACCATCAGCGGCGCAATGCCTTCCTGGCCCGCTGGCGATCGGCGCTCACCGACTCCATCGAGCGCATCGAGTCCGCCGCCAACCGCCTCCTGGACGTGCGCCTGGCGCCCAACGAACGCTTCGAGCGCATCGAGACCATCCGCCGCGCGGCCGCTCAGTTCCGCGACAACTTCACCACCGTGGCCGACCTCTGCACCGCGCAGACCGACACCGCACCCCCCACCCCGCGGCGATGCGACACCGCCGAACTGATCGACGCCGCCCTGCGCCCGATCTGGCGTGAGGCCCGTCAGCGCCGAATCCCCATTGAGATCGCCTGCGAAACCCCGCTTCCCCAGGCCATCGAAGTCGATCCAGACCGCCTCCGCGAAGCGCTCCGCCATCTCGCACTGGCCGCGTTGGAACTCAGCGACGGGCAGGCCCCGCGCCTGGTCGTGCGATGGGTCGACGGCGGCGAAGGGCAGTCCGCCGGTCTGCGCTTCCGCATGATCGGTTGTGGGGAAAGTCTGGCGTCCCTCCCGGCGGACATGGTGTTTGACCCCTTCAGCGCGCCCGATTCGGGGCAGGATCCCCTCACGCCGGTGGTCCGCTTCGCGCTGGCGAGCGCCTCGCGGATCGCCCGGCAGCTTCACGGGCAGGTCGAAGTCGGTAGGCAGCCTAGCGGACACAGCGCCCTGGTCCTCTCGATCGGATGCGCCTCGGACGAGAAAGCGGGCACCATTCCCCCCCTGGACTTCGCCGCCAGGCACGAACCGTGGCGCGAGCGCCTGGCTCTTTCCAGCACCGACAGGAGTCCGATGCTCGAGGGGAGAATCCTCATCGCCGCCACCGATGAAGACCTGGGCGAGCGGCTCGAAACGCTGCTCAAGCGCGCCGGAGCCCA
>JBGTFI010000472.1:0-5433 GCA_041747335.1 Phycisphaeraceae bacterium
GCGCGCAACCGCCGCTACGCCTGCCGCGCCTGCGGGATGACCCGCGGCGTCCTTTCGTTCCGCCTGCGGGCGTGACATCACCCGCTCGGACCCTGTCCGCCGCCTTGCCAAATCCCCATCCGGCCATACCCTATCCCTGAACCCATGTGCCATGAGTCGCGCCCATCCCGTTTGGCAGGTCTCCGCAGGGGGCTTGAGGTCCTGGCGCTGGGGCTGCTGATCCTGGCGGCCGCCGGGTGCGAGGGGGCTTCGTTCCTCACCGAGGCGGTCATGGGTCGGACGGAAAAGGCCAAGTTCAAGATCGACGATCGCCCCACGCTCGTGCTCGTCGATGATCCGCGCATGCTGCTGGGCGATCGCGCCCTGGCGATGCAGGTCGCCTCGAACATCGGGTTCGCGCTTCAGCAGGAGGAGGTGGTCACGACCATCGTCCCCCTGGAAGACCTCATGAAGCTCCAGGCCACGCTTGGCGACGACTTCCCCAACACACCCGTCAGCAGGATCGGCAGGGAGCTGGGCGCCGCGCAGGTGATCCACGTTCACATCGAATCGATCGACTTCGGCCGGGATCCGGGGATGATCAAACCGATCGCCGTCACACAGGTCAAGCTCATCGAGAGCGAAGGGGGAGCGCGGCTGTTCCCGGTGATCGTCGAGGGGGAGGCCGCGCCGGTGGTGGCCCTTGGCGCGCCGGGCTACCCGGTCAAGACCGAGTTGTGGTTCCGCCAGCAGGAGGATGAGCGCTCGATCCCGGCGATCCGCCGCAAGCTCGCGGAGCACATCGCCCGCGATGTCGGCCGCCTCTTCCACGACTGGAAACCCCGCATGACCGCCCAACCCTTTGACGACTGAGACCCCCCTCCGTCCCTTCGTCCCTTCTCCATGCTCCTCCACCTCCTCGACGCCGCCAGCCCGCAGGCCTGTCCCGCCACGCTGGCGCTGATGGGGGAGTCGCTCGGCCGACTCGCACCGATCGAGCAGCGCGTGCTGCTCCTGGGCGGGCGAACCCTGCGTCACGCCGCCCGCGACACCGGCATCAACGAAGCGACCGTTCAGCACGTACCCTGGGGCATGGCGGTCCACGCCCTGCCGATGATGTCGCGCCTGCTGCGCGGATTACCGAACGTCAAGCTCATCCACTGCTGGTCCATCGGAACGCTGGCGCTGGCGACGTTGCGCCTGCCGCGCACACCGCGGGTGCTGACGCTGACGACGATCCCCAGCGATCGAAGCCTCCGCTTCCTCCGCGCGGTTCTCAGCGTCGCGCCAGGTTCGACCGTGATTCTGACGACCTCCGCCACGATCCGCAGGGAGCTACTCTCGGCCGGGATCGACCCCGAACACGTCGCGGTGCTGCGCCCGGCGCTGGACATGGGGAAGGTCGCCCCGCAGACGCGATTATCGCTCCGTGAAGGGTGGGGCGTCGGAGAGGAGGCGGCGGTGGTGGCGCTTCTGAGCGATCCACCGCACGCCGGCGACGCCGTGGATGCCCTCTGGGCGACGGGGCTTGCGAACATGAGCACCGCGCTCAGCGGCAAACCCCTGCACGTGCTCATCACCCCGGATCAGCGCCGCCGGGCCAGGGCGCTCAAGCTGGCGGGGGAGACGAAGCAGCCGTCGCTGCTCATCCTCGAACCACGGCTCGCGCAGCCGTGGAACGTGCTTCCGGGTTGCGATGCGGCGCTGGCGATCGGCCCGGAGTCGGGGGGATTGAGCCTGCTGTGGGCGATGGCAGCCGGTATTCCGATCCTCGGCGAGGCGCGTTACGCGGTGAGCGAGATCGTGGAAGACCGCCACTCGGCCCTGCTCGCCAAACCGGGCGACCTCAAGACGCTCGCCCACAGGCTCGAACAGATCCTGACCGACCGGCAGCTTGCCTGGAAACTCCGCGACACCGCCCGCCACGAGGCCTACAGCTTTTTTTCGCGCGTGCGGTACTGCCAGTCGCTCAAGCAGGTCTACGAGCAGGTGCAGGCCGGCCGGCCGGTGGAAGTCCCGCCGCTGGAGGTGACGGGGGGATTGAGGTTCGCGGGGCGGGGGTGAGTGTGGTGTGGATAGAACCCCGGGACCAACAGGTTAGTTCGCTCGTCGGAACGAAGATAACGCAGTACAAGTCACGCCACCGTCCGAACCGAGATCACGGCGCGGATCATCAACAACAGCCAGAGGCTCAAATGCCACAGGAAAGTCTTCGCCGTTCGGGTTTACCTCAAACTGGAACCCGAACATCGGGTAGGCGACGGATGCCTCCTTAGATCCTTTAGATCGGACCTCGAACAGTATCACTCCCTCGACGCGAACGCTCTGTTCACCCGCACTTGGCAGATCCTTCTCAAGGTCTCCTTTAAGTTCGAGCCGGCCCCCAAAGGGGTTGAACCCTCCGCCAAAGTGTGTCCTTGTCATCCATATCCCTTCCGTGTCTCTGAATCGCCACATGCAGTCAGCAACGTGATCGCCTTTGGGCGGATCAAGCTCCTGGCGATACTCGGCCCGTGTACTCTGGCCGACGATCGTCACGCGCGACAGCCCCCAACTTGCCATGATAGGCCCCGCAGAATACTCTCCCTCTCCGCCCAGTCGCGCCAAGGGGACCAAAGGCTCCGGACCTTTGTGCAAGTCGTCCCAAATCACAACCGTCGGAACCTTACTGTCAGCACGCCACTCCAAGCGAGCACGGACAGTATTCAAAGACGTCGCAATGTAGGTAAGCCAAGTTTCCCGCTCGATCAAACCAAGGAACAGCCACCGCTCAAGAATGGAGCCGAAAGCTGGATCCCACTCAGCGGCGAGGTCAGCTTGCCTGTCGAGAATGAGCCGCACGATCGTTTGAGCATCGTCAGCACGAATCGTGATGTCTTTCTCCTTCTCGGTGCCTGAGTCAAGGCTTTCAGCGTTCGGTCCAGGTCGGCCGGAGCCAGACAGGAAGACGGCGGCGGCCAGACAGCAGACAAACACGCTGACCCACTCGCGTGAAGCGCGCTTCGCCCTACTTAGACAGATACTTGCTCGCGTCATGCCGATATCTCCGTCGCTATGAAGAGCAAAGCGTTGATACCCTGCCTATGGTCCTACCACCCATGCCTCTCCTCACGCCACGGATCCCCGTGCATGTGGTAGCCGTTGACTTCCCAGAAACCCGGGCGATCTTCCGCCGTCAGCTCGATCCCGCTGATCCACTTGGCGCTCTTCCAGAAGTAGAGGCGCGGGATGACCGCGCGCACCGGCCCGCCGTGCTCGGCCGCGAGGGGCGCGCCGTCGTGGTGCGTCGCCAGCAGGCAATCCTCAGCGGCGAACTCCTCCAACGACACATTGGTCGTCCAGTCACTTCCGGGGGCTGAGCGCGCGTGCTGAATCACATAATGTGCCCCCGGAAGCGGCTGCGCGAGTTCGAGCAGCGTGCGCACGCTCACACCCTCAAAGACATTGTTCAGCCGCGACCAGTGCGTGACGCAGTGGATGTCGCACTTCACGCGCACGCGCGGCAGGGCGTTGAACTCGTCGAAGCTTAGTGTGACTTCGCGCTCCACCAGGCCGAAGATGCGCAGCGACCAGTTGCGGGGGTCGATGCCCGGCACGGGTCCGTAATGAAGTACCGGCCACTTCTTCGTGAGCGTCTGCCCCGGCGGGATGCGGGCGGCTGGCTCGCCCCCGCCGCGAAGCGTGTCCGGGCTGATGACCGTGGGGATCGCCTGGGTGGATGACGCGGGGGAGTGCATGAAGGGATTATAGACCGGCGAGCAGATCAGGCCTCCGCCTGACACGATCCCAACTCCTCAAAAATAGCCTCCAGCGCCGCCGCGTACCGCCGCGGATCATTTTCCGCCAGGTGGCCGTGGTTGGAACCGGGAAACTCGACGATGCGCCCGCACTCTGCCGCGGCAGCGATCTTCCTTGCGCCTTCGATCGGGCTGATGTCGTCGGCGGTCCCGTGCAGCGCCAGCAGCGGGCAGTTGAGCCTGCCCGCGTGGAGCGCGCGATCGTACTTCTCTCCCAGTCCGTGCCAGAACACCAGGTGCAGGAGCGCCAGGTGCGCCATCGGGAAACCCGGCGCGCCGCGCCGTCGCAGCTGTCCGATGATCGGCCGCAAGGGATAGCGGTACGCCCCCTCCACGATGACGCCGCGGATGCGCGAGCTGCCCTTTTGCGCTTCGCGCGAACCGGCCACCAGCGCGAAGCCCGCGCCCAGCGACGTGCCGTACAGGACGAAGCCCCTGCCCTGATCCTCCACCTGATCCAGCACCGCCAGCAGGTCATCGACCTCTCTGCCGCCGTGCAGACAGCGCGGCGCGGTGGATTCGCCGTGCCCGCGCATGTCGTAGACGACGACCTTCGAGCAGTACGGCGCAAAGAGCGGCGCCGCGGCCAGCATCGCGAACCGCCCGCTCGACCACCCGTGCGTCAACACGGTCACGGGGCCATCATCCTTCATGCCGCGCACGATCCATCCGGGGGCGCTGGTGGCGTCGCCGTAATGGAAGCTGACCTCCTCGCCCTCAAGCCCGGCTTCCGCCGGTTCCGTCGGCCAGCCCTTCGCCAGCGCGTGACCGATCGTTTTTCGATGGGGATGGAGCAGAGCGCGCAGAAGAATCATCGTCCCGCCCGCGAGGATGACCACGAGCGCGATGGCAAGAAGTTTGAGCAGACCGATCAGTTCGGGCATGTGTCGTCCGTCATCCGCTCGCTTACGGTCGCGGCTCGTGGGGGAGGAGCACTTTCACGTAGCGGCGGGGCAGGGCCTCGAAACCCATTGACTCATAGAACTCGTGCGCCTCCTTGCGATGCTCGGCGCAGGTGACCTCCATCCGTTCACACTGCCAGCGCTCGGCCGTGGCGCGCGCTTCGGCGATGAGCCTCGCGCCCACGCCGCGCCCTCGGTGCGCTTCGGCCACGACCATCGTGGTCACGCGGCAGATCCGCTGCGGGCGATGAAACATCGGCATGGCGATCAGGCATACCAGCCCGATCACCTCCTCTTTGCAATGGGCGACGATCATTCTCCCCCGGCCGTGGTCGGCGCACGTCTCCAGCGCCCGGCGGATCGTCTCTTCGCTCGCGGGATAGCCCAGCTCCATCACCAGCGCGGCCAGCGCCGCGGCATCATCCACCAACGCATCCCGCAACACCACGCCGTCATCACCGCCAGCGGAGGAAGTTGAATTTCGATCCTCCGCCGGGCGCGGCGAGCGCTTGATCTGGTCGATGGTGCGCAGGATATCCTCGCGGATTTCGGCGATTTCCCACTGCTTCTCGATGATCTGCTCGCGCAGGCGCGCCAGCCGGCGGTCGGGGGTGCGGTGGAGGATGCGCTGCACCATCCCCAGCAGCAGCATCGCCCGCAGCAGGCGCATGGCCACGCCCCGAAGACGGTAAAGCCGCGTCATGCGCGTGACCTGCGTCAGCCGCGCCAGACGCAGCACGCGCAGCGCCCGCAGC
>JBGTFI010000473.1:0-4130 GCA_041747335.1 Phycisphaeraceae bacterium
GGTCATCACCGCCGCCGCGCCTGATGTGGGCATCAGCCTGGACGAAACTCAGCGCCGAATCCTCCGCGCCCAGGGTTACCTCGAATCGCCCTCCGCGCGAACCGGCCAGGGGCTGCGCGTGGGCAAAGCATGGCTCGAGGAAATCGAGGCATCCCCCGATGCGTTCGATCCCTGCCTCGCCGCCAAACGCCTGCGCTGCCCCCTGCTCATCCTCCACGGCCAGGCCGACGCCACCGTCTCGGTCCAGGCCGCTCATGCCCTGACGGCCGCCGCGGGCGATCGCGCTACCCTGCGCCTCCTCGAAAGCGCCAACCACACCTTCAGCGCCAGGAACCCCCTGCCCATCGACGAACCCCTTCCCGCGGTCCTTCAACGCATGTTCGATCAAGCGATCGACTTCGCCCAACGATGCATCGAATCCGGAGTGTAGAGTCCAAAGTCCAAAGTCCAAGGTCCAAGGTCCAGGATCAAGAGCTACACCTGCCTTCCTTCGCTTCCCCACCCTCCCGGACGCGCGATGTTCGGGCACTGCATCGTGTAGGGGCTGTCGGATTGCGCCGCGACGTATCGCGCCGCGTTCGCAAGCACGCGCCGCACGTTCGCATCGTGGTAGATGGGAAACGTCTCGTGCCCCGGGCGAAAGTAGAAAACCCTTCCCTTGCCCCGCCGCCAGCAGCACCCCGATCGAAAAACCTCCCCACCCGCGAACCAGCTGATGAAAACCAGCTCATCCGGCGGGGGAACATCAAAAAACTCGCCGTACATCTCCGTCGTCGGCAGCTCGAAGTGGTCCCCCAGGCCGTCGGCGATCGGGTGTCCCGGATCGACCACCCACAGCCGCTCAAGCTCCCCCGTGTCGCGCCATTTAAGCCCGCACCCCGTCCCCATCAGCCGCCTGAACACCTTCGAGTGGTGCCCCGAGTGCAGCACGACCAGCCCCATCCCTTCGAGCACCCGACGCTGCACGCGATCGACCGTCTGCTCCGTCACCGCCTCGTGCTTCGCGTGCCCCCACCAGAAAAGCACGTCCGTCTCCCCCAGGACCGATTCCCCCAGCCCCTGATCCGGCTGATCGAGCGTCGCGGTGCGGACAACCGCGCCCTCGCCCAAACGCTCGCGCACCGCCGAGGCGATCTCCTCATGGATGCCGCGCGGGTAAAGCCTTCGGCAGACCTCAACGGTCTTCTCGTGATGAAACTCGTTCCAGACGGTGACGCGGACGGGCATGGCGCGGGCTCCCGTGGTTGAGGCAATGAAGGCATATTATCGGGTCGAGGGCCCAGGGGCTTTCCGATCGTCACAGTCGTTCCAGGTGGGAGGGCGCGGCGGTCAAACCTCTTCCAGGGTTGGACCGCCCGCGCCCGTTGGCCGAAGGAGTGTCTGTGGATCGCCCCGCAAGGCGATCGCCCGTGCTCTTTCAGGGAGGTTCCCCCATGCGTCGATGGATGGCGCTCGCCGCCGGTGCGTCTGCTGCGTTGATCGTCGCCGGGTGCGGGATGGAGGCTGAAAACCCCGCGGCACAGGCGCCTGATCGCCCCCTCACGATCGACGGCTTCGACCTGGCGCTCAGCCGCCTCGAACTGGCCTACGCCGACGTCACCGGAACCTACATCGACAACGCCTCCTACGCCCGGCGCCTTGCCGAGACACGCGCCATCCGCGCCGTCTACTTCCGCCTGATCGACCCGGACTACGCACCCATCACCCTCGTCCAGTTCCCGCCTGAAGACGCCGCAGCCGCGGATGTCTACGTCAGCAAGCAGCGCCAGACGCTCGCCATCCCCGAGACCGGCCAAGTGGTCGCCCCGGGGCGATTCATCTCAGCGGGCAACCGCCCCACCGCGCCTCAGTGGGCCATTGAGCGCCGCGGGAACCTCGTCCTGATCGGCGACGCCGCGACCCCCTCCTGGGAAGTCGCCATCGCGATCCTCGAAAGCCTGTAACGCACGCGACCCGCCCCAACGTCACACGTTGGCTCACCCCTCCGCCGCGTGGATCAGCGTGTCCCGCTGTTCGAGCAACCAGTGGACCTTCCGCTCGAGCATTGAAAGAAACGGGAGCGCATCAAACTGGTTGAACCTCCCCGTGGCCGCCAGGGGGAGCGCCGCTTCGGCGATGAGCGCCTCGACCATCAGATGCGGAACCGCCTGAATCTCCGCACGGCTGATGACGCAATCGGGAACCGAGTCATACCCGTGCAGGAACCCCCGGAAACGCTCAAGATCGATCCCCTGGGGCCACGCCGCCGGATCGGTCCCCCCGCCCAGAATCGAAAACTGAAGCGCGCCGTTGGCGATGTCCAGCACGCGCGGGTGGCGTCGCGCCGAGTCGTAATCGATCACCGCCACCACCCGCGCTCCGCGAAACAGCATGTTCCCCGGATGCCAGTCGCTATGCACGATCTGCCTGGGCCAGTCCTTCAGCCCCAGATCATTGGCCTGCGCGCAGGCGCGGCGGTAGGCCTTGTGAATGAACTTCGTGGCATGTTCCACCTGCGCCCGTTGAATCGTGGACAGGTCCGGTCCGGCTTTCGCGATCGCCGCCGGAATCCGCTCGACCGCCGAAACCACCTGCTTCGCCCCGTGATACGCCCCGCCGGGCGGATCGTAGGGTGGCTCGAAATCCCGCAGCAGCTTGTGAAACAGCGCCAGCGTCTTGCCCGCGTCCGCCGCGCCTTCGACCTGGTAGTCGTAGTCCACACCGTGGATGAACTCGAACAGCTCGTAGATGTGCCCGTTGCGCTGGAGCATCGAGTTGTTGTCCCGCCGCGTCCCGATCAGGTGAGGCAGCGGAAACTGGCGCTGCGCCAGATGAAGCTGCAGCGCGTGGCAGAAGGCGACCTTGTACGCATCGTCCTTGCCCGGGGCGCGACGCTTGAGCAGATAAATCCCCGAATCGCTGCGGATCACCAGCTTCGGCGCTTTGCGCGAACCGCGCGGGAACGGGATCACCTGCTCGATCACCCCCGCGTCGTAGTGGCTCAGCGCGATCGCCAGCTCCTGCGCGGTGAAGGGGAACTCACCCGCGCCGTTCGATAAGCCCGTCGCATGCGGCGCCTGCCCGGCGGCGCTCTCCAGGTTCGATCCCGGCGGGGTCATGAAGACATCATAAACCGGCGAACCGGAAAGTGTTTATCACCTTTCCCGTCTCCCGTCTCCCGTCTCCCGTCTCCCGATCTACACCCGGAACTTCTCGCACTGCCCCAGGAACCGCAGCGGGTTCTCATAGGAAATACGATCGATCGTTCCCTCACCGTGCCCGCGCCTGCGCATCTCGACGTGCGCCTTGGGCACCGCCAGCGGATCGCTCGGACCCCAGTCCCCCGCCGAGTTGATCCACAGACGCTCCGTCCCGTACATCTCGATGATGTCAACCGCACGCTGCGGTGTACACTTGCTGTCGGGGTAGAGCGTCATCCCCGCCCAGAACCCCCGGTCAAGCACCTCCTCCACCGTGTGCTCCTCCACGTGGTCGATGAGGACGCGGCCGGGATCCAAACGTCCGTCTCCCGCGATCGCATCAAGAATCAGCCGCGTCCCCTTGAGCTTGTCCTCAAGGTGCGGCGTGTGAACCAGAACCAGCTGGTTGAAACGCGCCGCCAGGTCGATCTGCTCCTCAAGGATCGCAAGCTCGTTGCGGCTGTTCTTGTTCAGCCCGATCTCCCCCACCCCCAGCACCGTGGGCTTCTCAAGAAACTCGGGGATCATCCGGATCACCTCCCGCGCGAAGCCCACGTCCTCGGCCTCCTTCGGGTTGATGCAGATCCAGCAGTAGTGCCGGATGCCCGACGCCAGGGCGCGCTGCGGTTCATAGTCCGTCAGGTGGCGGAAGTAGTCATAAAACCCCTGCGGCGAGCTGCGGTCGAAACCCGCCCAGAACGCCGGCTCGGTGATCGCCACGCAACCGGCCAGCGCCATGCGCTGGTAGTCATCCGTCGTGCGCGAGATCATGTGAATGTGCGGGTCGATGTATGGCATGATGAGACGGATGATCAGGGAACCTTGTACGCGCCCCCGGCGCCCTTCATCCCCGCCGCCGAGGCAATCGGTTCGTCCGTCGGATCGCTGAGCAGCTCGAGCATCCGCCGGGCGCGCTGAGGCTTGCCGTCCGTCAGGATGGCCGCGGCCCGG
>JBGTFI010000474.1:0-1949 GCA_041747335.1 Phycisphaeraceae bacterium
CTGCCGATCGCGGCGGGGCTCGCGAAAGCGGCGCGCATCACCGGCGCGAATCACCGAATGTACGCCCTGCTGAGCGACGGCGAGTGCAACGAGGGTTCAGTCTGGGAAGCGGCGATGTTCGCGCCGGTGCATCGGCTGAGCAATCTTACGACCATCATCGACCACAACCGCTGGCAGGCGACGGGTCGGACAGATGAGGTGCTGGCGCTGGCGCCATTGGCGGAGAAGTGGCGCGCCTTCGGGTGGAACACCATCGAGACGGACGGGCACGACATCCGGACCCTACGGGATTCTCTGCAAGACATCGATCCAACAGACAGTCGCCCGACCGCGCTGATCGCTCACACCGTCAAGGGCAAGGGCGTATCGTTCATGCAGGATGACAACAACTGGCACTACCGCTCGCCGAACGAAGAGGAGCTTCGCGCGGCGAGTGCCGAGCTGATCCCGATCTGACCTTCACGAGTACGCACCCCATGCGCAATGCCTTCGCTGATGAAATCACGGCGCTTGCCCAGGCCGATCCGCGCGTGGTGCTGCTGTCGGGCGACATCGGCAACCGCATGTTCGATCGCTTCAAGGCGCACGCCCCCGCACGTTTCATCAACGCGGGCGTCGCGGAGGCGAATATGATCGGCGTGGCGGCGGGGCTGGCGATGGCGGGGCTGCGGCCGGTGGCGTACACGATCGCGCCCTTCATCACCGCGCGATGCCTGGAACAGATTCGTATCGACCTCTGTTATCACCGGCTTCCCGTGGTGATCGTCGGTGTGGGCGCGGGGCTTTGCTACGCGGAGCTTGGCGCGACGCATCAGGCCATGGAAGACATCGCGCAGATGCGCACGCTGCCGGATATGACCGTCCTGTGCCCCGGCGATGCGCACGAAGTGCGCGGCGGAATGCGGGCCGCGCTTGCGCACGACGGCCCGGTGTACCTTCGCCTGGGCAAGAAAGGTGAGCCGCTCGTCCACGCGCGGATGCCCGCGTTTGAGATCGGCAGACCCATCACAGTTCGCCCCGGAAGCGATGCGGCTGTTCTTGCCACGGGCAACATGCTGCCGGTCGCCGTACAAGCCGCTGATCTGCTCGCCGACCGGGGCATTGAGCTGGAGGTGGTCAGCTTTCATACGGTCAAGCCGCTCAATGAGAGCGTGCTCGCTAACGTGTTTCGACGGTTCAGTTTTGTGGCGACGCTGGAGGAGCACTCTTGCCTCGGCGGCCTGGGCGGGGCGGTTGCCGAATGGCTTTGCGATCAATCGTCGTCGGATTCGCACGGGCGACTGCTGCGCATCGGGGCGGAGGACCGCTTTGTCTGCGAGGCTGGAGACCAGGAACATTATCGCGCGTTGTTCGGCCTGACGCCTCGGGCGATCGCGGACCGCATCGGGGGATTTCTCGAATCGTGCGCGCCGCAAGGCGCGGGGCGCCTTGCGCAGGGAGCGCCCACATGAAGTCGGTCGCGGCCGTTCTCGTCGACACCGCTCAACCGCTGGAACTGGCGGAGCTGGAGATTCCCTCGCTGGCGCCGGGGCAGGCGCTGGTCGAGCTGCGTTACAGCGGAGTGTGTCATACGCAACTTCTCGAAGCGCGCGGACGGCGCGGGCGCGATCCCTATCTTCCGCACTGCCTGGGGCATGAGGGGGTGGGCGTCGTGCGCGAGGTTTCGCCTGGCGTGCGGCGTGCGAAGTCCGGTGATACGGTGGTTCTCTCCTGGATGAAAGCGGACGGGCACGACG
Source organism: Phycisphaeraceae bacterium (assembly GCA_041747335.1). Lineage (GTDB taxonomy): Bacteria > Planctomycetota > Phycisphaerae > Phycisphaerales > Phycisphaeraceae > JBGTFI01. The sequence continues at coordinate 1,737 of JBGTFI010000474.1, forward strand.
TGCCGGGCACGATCTATCGGTGGGGCGATCGCGCTGTGAACGCGGGCGGAGTGACGACGTTCAATCAACTGGCCGTGGTGAGCGAGAACCGCATGACGCGGATCCCCGCGGCGCTCGGATCGGCGGCGGGCGCGCTGCTGGGCTGCGCTTTGCCCACAGGCATGGGCGCGGTGATTCACACGGCGCGGGCACGCGCGGGGCAGAGCATCGTCA
>JBGTFI010000475.1:0-6672 GCA_041747335.1 Phycisphaeraceae bacterium
GCGCGCCGAGGGGCCGCTGGTTCGGCCGGCGGACGCGGTGTACGTCGATTCCACGCGGATGAGCATCGAAGCAGTGGTCGATCACATGGCCGAGCGGGTGAGTGAGGCGCTTGTAGGTCAGGCCTCGGCCTGACACGCCGCACCCTCGCGCACCAGCGCCTCGCGTGCTTCCTTCACCAGCTTGACCGCCTCCCCGGTTGTGGTCGCCAGGGCGGTGAGGTGGCCCATCTTGCGTCCGGGGCGGGGGTCGCGTTTGCCGTAGAGGTGCAGCTTCACACCGGGGACGGCACAGGCGGCCGACCAGTCGGGTTCGCCGGATTGCCAGAGATCGCCCAGCAGATTCGCCATCGCCGCGGGGCGCAGGAGTTGGGGTGAACCCAGCGGCAGGCCGCACACGGCGCGGACCTGCTGCTCGAACTGGCAGGTGACGTGGGCGTCGATGGTGAGGTGGCCGGAGTTGTGCGGGCGGGGGGCGAGTTCGTTGATCATCAGTCGGCCGTCTTTTCCAAGGAAATACTCCACACACAGGATGCCGACGAGGTCGCTCACTTGTGCGACGGTGCGGGCGATTTCGACGGCGTCGCGCGCGATGGCGGGATCGATGGCGGCGGGGATGCTGGTGATGTCGAGGATGTGGTTTCGGTGGAGGTTCGCCAGCGGGCCGTAGGTGGCGATGTCGCCGGTGAGGCCGCGGGCGACGATGACGGACAGTTCGCTGTGAAAGTCGATGAACGCTTCGAGGACGGCCTGGTCGGTGCGAAGCGACTCCCAGGCGCGGGGGGCGTCTTCGGCGCGGTCGAGGCGCAACTGGCCTTTGCCGTCGTAGCCCCAGGCGGCGGTTTTCAGGACGGCTGGAACACCCAGTCGATCGAGGGCGCTGCGCAGTTCGTCGGGCGAGCGCACCAGGGCATGGGGTGTCACGGGCAAACCCGCACCGGCGAGGAAAGCCCTTTCCCGCGCGCGGTTTTGCGTCGTGTGAAGCAGGCTGCCCGCGGGGCGCACGGGGGCGAAGCGTGCGGCCGTCTCGGCTGCGGCGGCGGGGATGTTCTCAAACTCGAAGGTGACGACGCTGACCGTGCGGGCGAAACGGGCGACGGCGTCGAGATCGTCGTAAGCGGCCTGGGTTTCGATGTCCGCGACCTGGCCGGTGGGTGAGTCGCCATCGGGGGAGAGCACGTGGACGCGATAGCCCATGCGGCGGGCGGCGAGGGCGAACATGCGGCCGAGCTGCCCGCCGCCGAGAACACCCAGGGTCGCGCCGGGTAGGATGACGTTGGCCGGCTTCATTCGAGCGTGTCCTCCATGACGCGCCGGGTCTGTTCCTCGTGGAAATGGCGGAGCTTTTCGCGGAGATCGGGTCGGGTGTTGGCGAGGATGCGGACGGCGAGGAGGGCGGCGTTTCGTGCCCCGGGCTGGCCGATGGCGAGCGTTCCGACCGGGACGCCCGCGGGCATCTGGACGATCGAAAGGAGGGAGTCCAGGCCGCTCAGTGACTTGCTCTGGACGGGCACGCCCAGCACGGGTAGGAGTGTGTGCGCGGCGACCATGCCCGGGAGGTGGGCGGCGGCGCCTGCGCCGGCGATGATGACTTCCAGTCCGCGTTCTTGGGCGGAGGCGGCGTACTCGACCATCCATTGCGGCGTGCGATGGGCCGAGACGATGCGGGATTCGTGCGCGACGCCAAACTCGGTGAGGGTCTCGGAGGCGTGGCGCATGGTTTCCCAGTCGGACTTGCTGCCCATGATGACGCCCACGAGCGGCGGGGTGTTCATAAGACGGCTCCGGGGGGGATGGTCCTCGTTGACATGATCGATTCGCTCCGGGTGCCACTGGCGGCTTGTCCGCCAGTGCTCCGATCACGCACTCGCGGAACACTGGCGGGCAAGCCGCCAGTGCCACCCGCCGGGGGCGAGTCTACCCCGACGTCGCGCCCTCTTCCGACACTTCGCTGCGGGAGCGTCCGCGGACGACGATCTTGATCGGCACTTCCGAGTACGGCAGTTCGTCGCGCAGGCGGTTGAGGAGGTAGCGTTCATAGGAAGGCTCGAAGGCGTCGGGCTGGTTGACCACGAGGGCGATGGTGGGCGGGTGGACCTCGACCTGTGAAACATAGAAGATCTTGAACCGCTTGCCGCTTTTGACGCGGGGCGGGTTGGCGCTGACGATCCGTTCCATCACGCGGTTAAGCTCGCCGGTGCTCACGCGGTGGCCGGCCTGCTCATGGAGGTTGCGCGCCATCGCCACCAGCTCGCGCACGCCTTCGCCCCGCTTGGCGGTGAGAAACGCCACGGGCGCGAAGTCGAGTCCCTTGAGGGCGTCGTCAAGGTATTCGACGAACGCCTCGCGGGTGTATTTATCCTCGACGAGGTCCCACTTGTTGATGACGACCACGGCCGGTTTGTGATGACGGAGCACCTCGTTGGCGAGCTGGTGGTCGACCTGGCTGACGGGGACGGCGGCGTCGATCATGAAGGCGACGACATCGGCGCGGCGGATGGCGCGCAGGGCGCGGTGCATGGAGTAGTACTCGATGTCTCCATCGAGGCTCTTGCGCTTGCGCACGCCGGCGGTGTCGATGGCGGTGAAGCGCCGGCCTTCAAGCTCAAAGGTGACGTCGATGGCGTCGCGGGTGGTGCCTTCGACTTCGCTGACGATCACCCGCTCGTCGCCCGCGAGCGCGTTTACGAGGGTGCTCTTTCCGGCGTTGCGTTTGCCGACGATCGCCAGGAGCATTTCGGAGCGGGTTTCGTCGAGGTCGGCTGGTTCGTCGCCGGACCAGACCGTCTCCTCGCAGCCTTCGGCGATGAGGTCGAGCAGCTCGTGCTTGCGGTAGCCGGCGGTGGCGGAGAGGCAGAACGGTTCGCCGAAGCCCAGGGCCGCGGCCTCCTGGGCGTGGGCGATGTACTTTTCGCCGTCGACCTTGTTGGCGACCAGCACCACCGGCGTCTTGCCCGCCTGAGTGCGGAGCAGTCTGGCGACATCGTGATCCAGCGGGACGATGCCCGCCTGGGCGTCGATGATGAAGAGGATGAGGTGCGCCTCGGCCACGCCGCGGGCGATCTGCTTTTCGACGTCGAGCGTGAGATCCTGGGAGTCCTTGATGCCGTGTCCGCCGGTGTCGATCAGTTCGAACCTGCGCGGCCGTCCATCGGAGTCGGCGGGGAGATCGACGAAGGTCGAGACGCGGTCGCGGGTAACGCCGGCGATGGCATCCACGATGCTGACGGTGCGTCCGGCGAGCATGTTGAGGATGCTGGACTTGCCGACGTTGGGCCTGCCGACGATGACCACCTTGGGAACCATGAGAAGATCGCTTTCGGGTGCCCCCTGCAAATCGAACGTTGACAGCAGTTTACCGCAATCCGCCGCTTCATGCGAGTCGCACTGCTGCGGCGGCGTCTTTGGCGTCCCACACCTCGACGGCGTCGGGGGGGCGGACATAGAGCGGGACGAGGGCGGCGGGGTCGGTGTACCGGCCTTGCGCGGCCTGTAGCTCGCCCAGGCACCATAGAGCCTCGGCGTGGGGGACATCATAGGGGCTGCCCGCCGGGATTGCCCGGCAGGCGTATTCGGGCGGGATCTCGGGGAGCGGCGCGCCGTAAAGGCGGGTTCCGTCAGGCCAATCCAGGAGGAAGTCCACCAATGAGCGCTGGTCCGGCTCGGCGAGTGGCATGAGCGATTCGCCGGAGCGCTCATAGAGTCGGGCGTAGACGCGGTCTGGTCTGAGCATGACGCAGGCGGCGGCGAAGCGTGGGGAGGTCGGGTCGGCCAGGGCGTTCTGCACGAGCACGTCCAGCGTGGGGACGGCCACGAGTTTCGCCCCGGTGGCGCGGGCGAGCATCCGGGCGGTGGCGATGCCCATGCGCAGCCCGGTGAAGGAGCCGGGGCCGATGGAGATGTACAGGCGGCCCAGATCGTCCGGACGGACGCCGTGGCATTCGCACAGGGTTGCGAGGGTGGGCATGAGTTCGAGGTCGTGACGGATCGGCGCGGGGACGGGTGCGTGTTCGATTAGCCGGCCTGCGCGTCCCAGGGCGATGCTCCCGGACCGGGAGGAGGTCTCGATGGCGAGAGAGCAGGACTTCGGGCGGCGGGAGGTCATGGGGGCCATTGTAGGGGGACGGGGAATGGCCTGGAGGGGCTGGGGGCTTTGCGCAAAGGGTCAGCGTTCCTGCGCATAATACCGTCGACAGGCCGCGGGGCAGATGGGAGAATGCTCAGGACAGGGGGCGCGGAGTCGTTCGCGTCCCGCACTTCGTCCCGGTCATGGGGCGCTCGGTCACGGCAGGCACTTCGCATGGAAAGGGCTAAGACATGTCTCGCAGGGCTTTTCGGGGATTCACGTTGATCGAGCTGCTGGTGGTGATTTCGATCATCGCGCTCCTGATCGCGATGCTGCTTCCGGCGTTGGGCAACGCGAAGGAGGTGGCGCTCAAGACGATGAGCGCGAGCAACCAGCGTCAACTGGCGATCGGAAGCAGCTCGTACACCAACGACCACGACGGGTGGTTTCCGCCGATGCAGGCCCGCAAGGCCAGCAGCGCGACGGAGACCTCGTGGCGCGTGCATCTGTGGGAGTACGTGGCGCAGAATCCCAACGCGTACGATTGCCCATCGGAGACGCAGGACGTGTACGCCAAGGGGGCCTTTGACGTGCAGGGCAGGTTCCATCCCAATGAGATCCGCATCGCCAGCGGTTACGGGGCGGTGAACGTCCACTGGCACGCGGGCGGTCCCACACCCCCGTTCGGGAGGACATTCCTTGGTCAGATCGGCGGATACGAGGACAACCTGTGCAACCTCTCGAAGGTCGAGTCTCCCGCGGAGATGATCCTTTTCGGGGACGGGCACGGTGACAAGGGCGATTATCCTTACGATCGGTTCTGGATCTGGAAGCGCACCGAGCCGGCGAATGACCCATTTTTCGATCGGATCGCCGAAGGGCAGTACGGGGCGACGCGGCACCTGGGGGGATCGAACTATTCGTTCGCCGACACCAGCGGGCGATGGGTCGTTCCCACGCGGGAGAATCTTCCGTGCGATGGGGATCGCTGCTTCTGGTCGGCCGAGCGCGACCCGCACGAGGTGAAAGTGACTCGTCCGGGCGGACGCCGGTAAGCCGGACGGACCTCTCCTTCCGTCCGTCCGACTTTCCTCCGTCCCTCGCATCGAAAGAAGCCCGGCCTGAGGAGGCCGGGCTTCTTTCTTCAGTGAAGTCGAATGGCGAGAGGGTCGGTTCTAACTCGCCTGGCGTCGTCGCAAGGCCAGGAGTCCCAAGCCAAGGAGTGTGAGCGTCGCCGGTTCGGGCACGGGTGTGGAGGCGCTCGCCAGAGCGACCTCGAAGGGGGAGACGTCAAAGGCGTTGAAGCTGCCGTCGCCGGTGAAGTCTCCGCGTTCAACGGGATCGAGGCCGGGGAACTGCGCCATGTATTGGGCGGGGTTCGCCAGGGCCAGTTCGAACGGGGCGACATCGAAGGCATCGAGTGCGCCGTCGCCGTTCATGTCGCCCAGCACGAAGGTGAGGATCTCGACCAGGCCTCGGAAGAGGGTTCCGTCGGGCGTGCCGAAGCTGAAGATGGTTCCGGCGGGGGCGCCGCTGAAGGCGTCGCCGAGGTCGATGACCTGGCCGTGAGTAATGACGGAACTTCCCTGGAGGAAGGACTCGGAGAGTACGGTGGCGCTCGAACCGCCGGCCTCCTCCCACCCGTCTCCGACGCGGGGGGACTGCGGCGGGCCGCCGCCCTCGAAGTCCTGGTCCATGAGACTGCTCCAGCCGGTGGGATCGAGTGATCCCCCGGGGTGGAGGATCTCGTAGTAGTCGATCTCGATGGGCGATCCTGAGTTGTTCACGAGCTGCGTGGATCCGCTGGAAGCGCTGACGCGCAGCGTCAGGACATCGGGCTTGATCACCCGCAGGTCGATAAGGTCGAGGTAGCCGTCGTGGTTGGCGGTGGCGACGTCGGCGAGCACCTCGACGGCGATCGAGAGGGTGCCTTCGGGGATGCTTCCGGCGGCGCGGTCCTGGCCCCAGTCGGGGCGGCCGCTCATGAAGCCCAGCCCGGAGCGGAAGCTCACGCCGCCGATGGTCAGGGAAGTTCCGAGTTCGACATCCCCGGCGCCGAGGAAGCGTGCGCGGACGGCGGTGGAGTCGGGCTGGGTGAGGTAACCGCTGAAGTAGGCGCTCAGGTCGTAGAGCGCGATGCCGGTGGCGATGGTGCCCGCGGCCGTGCCGGTGGAGACATCGACGACCTGATGGATGAGCACCTGGCCGACGGTTGTGTTGAAGCCGCCGGAATAGTGGTAGGTTCCCGCGCCGGGCGGTTCGTTGACGCCGCTGTAGTCCTGGGAGTAGGCGTAGGCGAAGGTGTCGTCGTTGTCGCCATCGGTGTCGATCCAGTCGAGGATGCGCACCGCGTCGAAAGGCCCGGTCTGTCCGGTGTTGACAAGCTCGAAGCCGGGGTTGAGGACGATGTTGGTGTCGAGTTCGGCGCCGCGCACCGCGACGGGCGCGAGGGCCGCAAGCCCTCCGGCGAGCACGGCGGCCCGCATCCGCCGGTCAAAGTCTGTGTTCCTGGATCGCATGAACATTATCAATTCTCCTGTTCCCTCTGAGTTAGAATTGCGTTGTGTACGAATGCCTCATCGCGCCGCGGCGGGGCGACGCCGAAGCGC
>JBGTFI010000476.1:0-2594 GCA_041747335.1 Phycisphaeraceae bacterium
AACGCCACCGGCGACGCCCGCGACCTCGCCCTCGCCTGGGCGATCGGCGTCGGCGGCGGGCGCAGCGGCATCATCGTCACCAACTTCAAGGACGAGTGCGAAACCGACCTCTTCGGCGAGCAGGCCGTCCTCTGCGGCGGATTGTCGGCCATGATCAAGGCCGGGTTCGAGACGCTCACCGAGGCCGGCTACCCGCCGGAGCTTGCCTACTTCGAGGTCTGCCATGAGCTCAAGCTCATCATCAACCTCATCGAGCGCGGCGGCCTCAACTACATGCGCTACTCCATCTCCAACACCGCCGAGTTCGGCGACTACCACACCGGCCCGAAGATCATCACCGAGAAGACCAAGGAGACGATGAAGCAGGTGCTGGCCGACATCCAGTCCGGCAAGTTCGCCAAGACCTTCCGCGATGATTACGCCAACGGCTTCAAGTGGTTCCAGGATCAGCGCAGGAAAGACCACGACCACCCGGTGGAAGTGACGGGCAAGAAGCTGCGGGCGATGATGCCGTGGCTCAAACCGGTGGAGATGTGATCGCAGGGTCCGGTGTTGGGGAAGAGAGTTTCGGTAAGCCGCGCACGTTGCCTGACACCCTACTCCTCCACCCGCTCGATCAGCCAGTATTCCAGCTCCACCGGGGTGGCCCGGCCGAAGACTTGCACGATCACGCGCACCTTGCCCTGGGCGGGGAGGACTTCGTCGACCGTGCCTTCCATGCTCTCGAACGGCCCTTCGGTGATGCGGATCATGTCGCCGGGGCGGAACTCCATCTTCACCGTCGGGGCTTCCTCGGCCGGTTTGGAGGCCGCCTGCATCTTCTCGATCTCCGGAACCGTCATCGGGCTGGGGCGCCCGGCGGTGCCGATGAAGTCGCCCACGCCCGTCGTTTCCTTGATGAGGAAGAACACATCCTGCGGGATGCGCCCGTCGGGCTCGAGCTTCATCTCGACGAAGACGTACCCGGGGTAGAGCTTCTTGTGGAGGATGCGCTGCTTGCCGCCCTTGATGGTCTTTTCCTTCTCGGTGGGGACGAGGATTCGGTTGACCAGGTGGGTGAGGCCCTCGATCTTGATCTTGCGCAGGAGGGTTTCGCGGACGTAGTCTTCCTTGTTCGAGGCCACGCGCAGGACGAACCAGTTCATGCCGGGCATGACCAGGACTTCCTCCTCCTGCGGCTTGGCATCGCTCGACGCCGCGGGCGCGGAGGCCGGGGAAACCGGGGAAGCCGGGGGCGCGGACTGGTCGGGCGTGACGGACTCGTCGTGGGTCTGGTTGTCGTGTTCGTCCATGACGGACGTTCCTTGCTTACTGGGGTCTAGATCAGGCATGGGGGGTAGTCCGCCAGGGGACGCCGTGCCGAAGGCTCAACCTCCGGCGAGGATCCCGATCTCCTGGAAGAACCAGGTGAATCCGAGGTTCACGATGAAGAGCAGGGCCACCATCATCAGCGTCCCGCAGATGACGATCCACGTCGAACCGATGATCTCGCGCCGGCTGGGCCAGCTCACCTTGCGCATCTCGATCTCGGTGGCGATGAGGAAGTCCGCGATGCGCGGCTTGTTGAGCAGGTACCAGAGGACACCCCCGGTGATCGCCAGGATGACGACCGCCGAGATCGCCTGAGCGTAAATCAGAATGTCGTTGAAACGGATGAGGTTCACGGCCAGGGCGACGGGTTCACCAGACCCCGAAGCCGCTTCGACCAGCGCGGTGGCGAGTTGCTCCTCGGTGGCGACGGGTTTGCCGCCCACCGCGGAGACCACCTGCCCGCGGATCAGCCCGGCGGAGGCCGCGGGAGATCCGGGGCGGATCTGGCCGATCGTCACACCCCGGCTCGCGGCGGCGAGTGCTTGCGGCTCAAGATCGGCGGTCTGCACGCCAGGGGCGTAGATTCCGGGGTTCTGAATGCCGAACGCGGCCACCGCCGAGGCGGGATCCTGCCCGATCGTGGCCGGATCGACGCTGATGCTGACGGCTGCGGGCTGTTCGATCCTCCAGATGTCCCACGTTTCCATGGTCGCCATCAACCACGCGATGCCCGCCAGGACGATGGTCCCGGCGCTGACCGCGCTGATGACGCGGGTCCAGTATCCTTGGCCGGGTTTATAGACAGACAATCCAGGCACGGGAGTCTCCAAAACAATGGCCCCCCGACCCCCGCCCGCATCCGGTCCCCGGGAGGGGGTATCCGGCGGGGTCCGCGGTGGTCGAGGGAAGTTTGCGGCCCGCGCCCCCGGCAAGCCGGCCGATCCGCATGACAGCACGCCAGGGAGGAATCGAACCCCCAACCTGCGGATTTGGAATCCGCTGCTCTGCCAATTGAGCTACTGGCGTAAGGAAGGCGCCAATTCGCACGCCGCGCCGAACAACGCCCGACGCCTACTTACGCTTGATCTTATGGATCGTGTGCTTGCGAAGGCGAGGGCTGTATTTTTTCAGCCCGGCCTTGAGCTTCTCGGGGATCCCGCCCTTGGCGTTCACGGGCGTACGGTAATTCAGGTCCCCGCACTCGCTGCACTGGAGCCAGACGTTCTCGACGCCCGCATTTTTCTTGGCCATGACGAAGATTCCTGAAAAATCGGATCGGCACG
>JBGTFI010000477.1:0-4252 GCA_041747335.1 Phycisphaeraceae bacterium
GACCGCGCTCGCTCAGGAGGGCGTGGTGCGCCCGCGCCGCCCGGCCTCCGTCGAGCAGCGCGCCGCCGCCGCGGAGGCGCTCCTCTTCGAGTCGGCCATCGATGTGGATTTCATGGACGCGCCCCTGCACGAGGTCGTGGAGTGGGTTCGCCGCAGAACCGGGCTGAACATCTTCGTCAACTGGCCCGCGCTTCGGCAGATGGGGATGCAGCCCGATGCGCCTGCCACGCTGCGTCTGGAGGGGGTTTCGCCGGCCACGGTGCTCACCCTCGCCTTCAAGCACGCCATGAGCGCCGCGGAGATCGACTTCACAAAGGCCGAACTGACCCTCATCGAGAACGTCGTTGTCATCTCCACAAGCGATGACCTGGCCCGGGACAAGATCGTGCGCCACTACCCCATCGGCCACATCGTTCGGTGGATCATGCTCCACAAGCTGGGTGTTGTCATGAAGGAAGCTGGAATCGCTTTGCGTGTCCTCGATGATCCGCGTGAGCACGGAAGATCGGCCCCCGCCGATCACCCAGTCATCGACTTCGTGGCCCTGGATGAGATCGTCCGCAGGCTAGATCCCGTGACACGGGAGAACCTGGGCATGACCGCTACTGAGGCGATCCTCGAACTGACGAACTTGATTCAAGACTCGGTGGGCAGGCCCGAAGACTGGCAGACATTTGGTGGCGATGACATGATCCGGGAGTTCGGTAGCGTTCTTGTGGTACGCGCGCAGGCGTCGGTACATCGCGAACTGAGCAGTCGCCTTGCGGAGCTTGAGGAAGCAGTCGCGGTCGAGGCTGCCCGCCGGCTTCGCCACGACCATGTCATGCGCCTGCTCGCCGTCGCAGACCAGCATCGGCTCAATTCCAACCCGATCGAGGCCCGGCGATACCTGGCCGAAGCCACGCGCATCGACCCCAACCACACCCTGGTCCGCGCGATGTGGCGCGTGCTCAACGAAGAACAGCCGTCCGTGACGTCGCGGCCGTAATGAGCCTATGGAGCCGCAACTGGCTCATCGTTCGGAGGTGGTCGGTTCTCAGCAGACGCCGACTTCGGCCTGGGCGTCGGACTCTTCGGCGGCCCGCATGAGCTTGGGGTAGGTGACGCTGGCGAGGTCGTCGGGGCGGATATCCTTCCGGCTGAGCAGTTGGGCGAGGAAGATATGTTCGAGCTTGACCCGACCATCATCGAAGACGATCCGGAAGCCGGGACTGGTTTCGAGCACCCGTTTGCAGAACCCTCTGACCCCCTTGATGAGCGAGCCGATCACCTCACCGGTCTCCTGGCTGTAATAGACGGTGACCAGGTCGTCCAGGCGCTCGGCGTAGAACGGGTCGGGTTGGAAAACGAACTCGATGCAGTCGCCATCGGGATCGTAATCGAACCTGGGCTGGAACGGCTCCTCGGTCCGGGCGATCCGCATCACCTCGCGCGCGAATTCATCGTTCGGCAAGGCTCTCATAGCAGTTTCCGTTTGAACCGTTTCTCGTGATCGACCGGCAGGCGGGGGTCATCGGGGTCGGCCCTCTCCCAGCGCCAATTATAGGCCACCTGCTGGTCGTTGATGAAAACAAGATAAACCTGCCCCCGGTACGGGGGCCGCTGCGTGCCGTCGGCGGTGTAGGCCCTGTCAGGAACCCCACAGTAGCACCGCCATCCGCAGCCCCACCGATCGTCATCCTCATCCCGTCGCAGACCCTCAAAGATTGCGGATGGCTTTTGCAGGATAATCGGCACGATGAAGGCGCATTCTTTGGTGTGGCCCATGCTGCGACGGCCGAGGGTCTGGATTCTCTGGTACGAAATCTGGACGGTCTGGTTCAAGCCGTCCGCCGGATTGACCGCCGTGAGGGTCAGGTACTGGCGGCGCGACTCGTCCGGGCCGGATGCCATCGGTCGCGGAGTTTACGCTGCGCCCGGTCACATGACTATCGAGGTGGGAAAAGCGCCAGTGAGGCCAAGGGTTCGGCAGACCCCTCCCCCCTTGCCATCCCCCCCGCGCGGGCCTAGCCTTGGCACGCCATGCCAAGCCCCACCCTGCGCGACTTCATCACCCAGCTCGAACGCGCCGGCGAACTTCACCGAGTCCGCGCGAAGGTCTCTCCCATCCTCGAAGTCAGCCGCATCGCGGACCTCGTCAGCAAATCCCCCGCCGCCTCCCTCAGCGCCACCGCGAAATCCACCGACCCGCGCTTTCATCACCTGGGCGGCAAAGCCCTTGTGTTCGAGAACGTCGAAGGCTCATCCATCCCCCTGTGCATCAATACCTTCGGCAGCTACCGGCGGATGGAAATGGCGCTCGGCTGCGAGGCCGGCGGGTTCGAGGCCCTGGCCCGTCGCGTGGAACAGCTCGTCAAGCCCGAACCGCCCACCGGCCTGATGGAGAAGATGAAAAAAGGCCTGGAGCTGGCCAAGATCGCCTCCTTCGCGCCCAAACTGGTCCGCTCGGGCGTGTGTCAGGAAGTCGTCAAGATCGGGGACGACATCAACCTCTTCGAGCTGCCCATCATCAAGTGCTGGCCGGATGATGGCGACCCCCGCAAGTGCGGGTACGACGTTTCACCCGAAGCCGCCCGCACCGCCGGCGGCGACGGCCGCTACATCACCTTCGCGGGCATTTACACCATTCACCCTGACGATGCCGGCAAACCCCCCGGCACGCCGCGCCCCAGCCGCAACATCGGCATGTACCGCGCCCAGCTCATCGACCGCGATCACACCGCCATGCACTGGCACATCCACCACGATGGCGCGCGGCACTGGCGGGCATGGAAGGCACGGGGAGAGCGAATGCCCCTGGCGATCGTGCTCGGCGGCGAGAGCGTCCTGCCCTACGCAGCTACCGCGCCGCTCCCGCCGGGCGTCAGTGAATTGCTCTTCGCCGGATTCCTCAATGACGGCGCGATTCCGCTCGTCCGCTGCAAGACCATTGACCTCGATGTCCCCGCCAACGCCGAGATCGTCATCGAGGGATACGTCGATGTCGAGTGCGGGCCGATCGGGTTCGACCCCCGGAAGGAGGGATTGGAGGCGCTTGGCGCAGGGGCGGCCTTCGAGGGACCGTTCGGAGACCACACCGGCTTTTATTCCCTGCCCGATCGCTACCCCGTCTTCACCGTCACCGCCATCACCCACCGCAAAGACCCTATCTATCCCACCACCATCGTCGGCCCGCCCCCGCAGGAAGACTACTACATGGGCAAGGCCACCGAGCGCATCTTCCTGCCGCTGCTCAAGACGCTGGTGCATGACATCCTCGACTACGACCTGCCGATGTTCGGCTGCTTCCACAACTGCGCGTTCATCAGGATCCGCAAGGAATACCCCCTCCAGGCCCGGCGCGTCATGCACGCGATCTGGGGCGCGGGGCAGATGGCCTGGACGAAGATGATCGTTGTCGTCGATGAGGACGTCGACGTCCACGACCACGACGCGGTGATGTTCCACCTGTGCGCCAACTGCGACCCCGGCCGGGACATCGAGATCGTCCACGGCCCGCTGGACATCCTCGACCACGCCGCACCACGCCTGGGCGCCGGCAGCAAGATCGGCTTCGACGCCACCCGCAAACTTCCGGGCGAGGAAGTTAACGGCCAGCCGGTGCGGGACTTCCCGACGTATCTGCGCATGAGTGAGGAGATTGTGGAGAAGGTCAAGGAGCGGTGGGGGGAGTATGGGTTTGGCCAATAATGCATAGCGTGATCACCCTAGCGCCGCTCATAGCCCAAAGGATATGACCTGTAGTGAAACTCGACCCCTACAAGCATGACTTGGCAGTGGGGCTTCGCAGGCAGCTTTCCACCAGCAAGTGGATCAGTCGCCCTGAAGATTTCGTCGCAATGGGATGGCTTACGCATGTTCCGGATCATCCGGACTTCAGAGAACAGCGCGATCACATACGTACGCTGATCGATCGTCATGAATGGCTCGCTGCGAAGCAAGCAATGCGGGGGGGCGGTGCCCAAAACCTCGTCGAATGGCGTGTTGTCCTATCCGAGGTTCGGCCGGACATGCTGTTGGAGCTTTGCTCCCCCATCGAGTTCGCTATTGACGATGTGATCGTTCGTGAATGGGAGATTCCCAAGCTGCATCGTCACGTGCTGGAGGAGCTACTTGGTCCGTGGGTTCCACTTGATCGAGACTGGGCCAGAGCTCATGAAGCTGACGTTTGAACTCTGCCTCGCCTCCCCCGATGCCGCCGCGGACGCGGCGCACTCAGGCGTCGATCGCCTCGAGCTCAACGCCGCGCTCG
>JBGTFI010000478.1:0-2747 GCA_041747335.1 Phycisphaeraceae bacterium
CCGCGGGACGTCGCCAGCCGGCCACCGCGCGGACGTGCTGGAGTTCCACGCGCTGACGCGCGAAGGGGTGCGGCGGATCGCGTGGACGATCGAGCGGTCGGACGAGCGGTTGGAGGATCGCCGCTATCGCGACAGCGAGCAGGCGTGGAACCTGGTGCGGCGCGTGTGGGACAACCTTCTAGCGCCGATAGAGGCGGATCCGGCCACCCAGGTGATCGCTCGCGGGGTGCGCGGCATCGAAGTGGAGTACTTCGACGGAACGGACTGGATGGCGCAGTGGGATTCGACGCTGACCGACAATCAGCTTCCCCAAGCGATCCGGGTGACGCTGTCGCTTCAGATCCCCGAGAGCGTTGAAGCCGACCTCGAGGAAGAGCACCGACAGGACTACCTGGTGTCCGGAACGTTCACGCTCCCGTGCGCCGAACCGCCGGCCGGGGGACGGGTGAGTCGATAATTTCCCTGAAAAATGGCTGAAAAGCTCTAGGCAAACCGTACGTACACGCTATAATGCGACCCTCGATTTTCCAAGTTGCCCCCCGTTCGGCTCGCCGTGGATGGCTCCCCGCCATCCATGGCGGGCTTTTTCGATATCACCCACGGCGCGTGCGCGGCGTGGTTCTTATTGTGGCGATGGCGGTGACGCTGCTGCTGGCCGGACTGTGCATATCGTTCGGCAGGTCGGCGCGCGTGGAGCTTCTGTCGAGCGGTCACCGCATCGAGCAGATGCAGGCGGAACAGATCGCGCGCGGCGCGCTTCAGCACGTGATCGCGGTGATCGCGGACTCGACCCCCGGAAGACTCGACCCTTCCCTGCTGCGCGCCGAGGCTGAGGTGGTGGACGAGGGCGTGTTCTGGCTGTTGCACCCGAACTACACGGATGACCGCAACCACGGGTACGGCGTCGTGCGCGAGTCGGCGAAGCTCAACATCAACACGGCCACGAGCGAGATGCTCATGCGCCTGCCGCGCATGACGCAGGACGTGGCGGATGCGATCGTGGACTGGCGCGACGGGGATGATGAAGTCACCGGCGCCGGGGCCGAGAGCGAGTTCTACATGGCTCAGAACCCCGCATATCGCGCGAAAAACGGGGCTTTTGAGACGGTCTACGAGCTGCTGCTGATCCGCGGGATGACGGATGAGTTGTTCTGGGGCGAGGATGCGAACCACAACGGCGTGCTGGACCCCAACGAACAGGACGGCGTAGCGAGCGATCCACCGGACAACGGCGACGGGCGTCTGGACCGTGGTCTGGTGGACCTGGTGACGGTGCATTCGAGCGAGTCGAACACGGACGGGTCGGGGCAGCAGCGCGTCAACATCAACAGCACCCCGATGGGGCAGTTGCGTACGCTCTTCACGGAGCTGCTGGAGGAGAAGCGTGTCGACGTGGTCCTGCCTCGCGTGCAGTCGCAGCGGCCGTACCAGAACCTGTTGGACTTCTTCGTCCGGGCGCAGCTCGAGGAGGAGGAGTTCGGCAAGCTGTACGACCGCATCAGCACCGTCAACGCGCAGACGCAGCGGGGGCTGATTGACGTGACGACCGCTCCGCGCGAGGTGCTGATGTGCCTGACGGGGCTTGAGGCGTCGGATGCCGACGCGATCCTCGGCGCTCGCGGGACGGGCGCGGGTCACACCCACACGGGTTGGCTGGTCAAGGCGATCGATGCGGAGAAGGCGGTGGCGATCGGCGGGCAGATTACGACGCGCAGTTATCAGTACACGTCGGACATCGTGGCGACGACGGTGCGCGGCGGAGCGTTCAAGCGTTATCAGGCGGTGCTCGACGCGACGAGCACGCCCGCGCGGATCGTGTCGTGGCTTGATCTTACTTCGGCCGGTTGGCCGATACCTGTGGAGATTCGTCAGTCCCTGCGCGCGGGCGAAGATGTCGCGTCGCTTCCGCGCCGCGTGGGAGGCGCGATACGCTGATGGCCATGGCCAAACGTCACATGCTGGGCCTGAGCTTCGGCGCCGACGCGGTGCGGGTGGTCGAGCTGCGCGGGGGTAACGGCAAGCCGTACCTGGCGGCTGTGGCGACGCTTGTTTATGAGGGCGACATCGCCCCCGGCGATCCCAAAGCGCTGGGCGCGGCGATCAGGAAGCTGATGAAAGAGCATCGGCTCAGCGGGCGCAAGGGCGTGATCGCGCTGGGTGGGCATTCGATCCTGACTTCCCGGATCACCTTGCCTCCCTGCGACGCCGCGACCGCGCAAGGGGTGATCCGGATGCGCGTGGAGCAGCAGTTTCCCGCGGCGACAGGGCAGGCGCTGGTGTTCGACTACATCGGGCAGGCCAGGGCGGACAAGCCCGGCGATGTGCTGCTGATCGCGGCGAAACAGCAGGCGATCGATCAGGCGGTGGCGGCGGCCGCGGCCGCGGGGATCGAGGGGATCGCGGTGGTTCCCGGTCCGCTGGCGCTGACGGCGCTGCTGGGGGAGGCCGGGGGTGTGGTGGCGTGCATCGCGAAACAGGGAGCGGATCTGGTGGCGCGCAGCGCGGAAGGCCCGCTGATGGCGCGGCACATCTCGCTGAGCGGTCGCGCGGAGGAGCAGATTGCCCAGCCGCTGATTGATGAACTTCGCAGGGCGCTTCCGCTCCTGGCGACGATCAACGGGGCGGGAAACGGGCGGGGGACGCTGACGCTGGTCGATGCGCGGGGGCTGTCGACGCCGGTGCTTGAGGAATTGGGCAGGTCGGTGGACATGGACGCGACGGTGATCCGCGACTGGGGGCGGCTGGGT
>JBGTFI010000479.1:0-6431 GCA_041747335.1 Phycisphaeraceae bacterium
TTCTCCTGCGTGCCCAGCCCCACGACGTATACCCGTTCCGCCGCGCCGGCGCGTGAGGTTCGCCCCGCCGGGTAGAGCGTGGTGACCTGCCCGCGATCGGCCTTGAACTCGGCTCGTGCGATCATTGCTTTGAGTACGCCGCCCAATGAGCGATCGAGCTGTTCGAGCGCCCTGGGAAGCTTGTCCATCCCGTCGCACAAGCACACCGCCACCGCGTCGGCCGCATTCGGGTCCGCGCGGCCAAGCTGGATCGAGTCGTACATCGTGGGCATCTCCGAGGTCCATGAAGCGCGAAGGCGACGGTCGGACGACGCCCCGCGTGCGGATCATACCCGCATCCGCCGGGGCGCTCACCGCGGCCACCACCCAAGCCTCAAGACCCCGGACCCAATACCCGAAACCTCAGACGCACTTTGTTTGACAGCCTCCGCCGAGGCTGATAGGTTCCACCCTCCCTGCCGGTGGGCCTTCGTTTATTGTCGAGCGCCATCGACGGGCCGCCACCGGCTGGACCCCACTCGAACCGGAGACCGTGCTGAATGAGACCACGCCCAAGCACCATCGGGGCCTTCGTGGTGGCCCTGTGCCTGCTGCAAGGCGCGGTGTACGCACAGGATGGAGACGTCGCCCAGCTCGTGGGCAAGCTCCAATCCGACCGCAATCAGGACGTTGAGGAGGCACGCGACGGACTGATCGCTCTGGTGAAGGACGGCGACATCCTCATCGCCCGGCGGATCGCGCGGGAGCTGGAATCGGCCGAGCTTCTTCAATCAACCAGCACCCTCACCCGTCTCAACACCATCCTCGTCGCCGGCGCGCTGCCTCAGGGCGCGGGGGCGGACCTGCTTCTGATCGGCCTCCAGGATGAAAACGACGGCGTGCGATACACCGCCGCCAAGTCCTTCGCCACCCTGGCGACGCAGAACTCCCCGGCCCCGGCCGACTGGGACAGAATCACCGCAGCCATCATCGACCGTAGCGCCTCCGAGCAGAACGACCACATCCAGCGCTGGCTTCTCCAGGCGCTGATCGACATCAACTCGCCGGCCTCGCGCCTGGGCGCCGCGGACCTCCTGACCCGCCGAGCCGCCCGCCACGAAGCCGACCCCACGCTCCCCCTGAACATCGAAGCCGAAACCTTCAAGCGCCTGCTGCGTACGCTGCACGTCGATATGGTGCAGAAGGGCATCAAACCCCCCGATGACCTGCTCGAGAAGTGCGCCATCGCCGGGCTGCGCTACATGCAGGTCGCCGCGGCCCACCTGGCGAGCGGGCAGCTCCCCGAAGCCGCCCGAAGCCAGCACGCCACCATCTTCAACTTCGGCCAGTCCGTCTTTCAGTACGTCGCCAGGCAGCGCTGGCCGGGACAGACGATCCCGCCGGAAATCAAAGCCGAAGACTGGCCCCGCAATCACGAACGCGTCACTGAGATGGTCCAGCAGTTCACCCAGCCGCCCTTCGCCCTTCCGGCAGAGGCCTTCGAGGTCCGCCGGCTGAATTAGCGGTTCCGGTTCCCGGGGGTCGTCAGAAAGTGATCCCCGGGCCCACTGGCGAAGCGCCGACAGGCGCCGTCCCCGCCCCGGCCGGCGCAAGCTCATCGTCGATCGCCTCGTCGATCTTCCGGCGAAGGTCCAGATAATCCATCTGCGCCATCTGAAATCGCCGAACCGTCAGGTTCGTCGCCAGGCTCGACTGGAGCTGCTCCAGCCGGCGCTTGTCCTCCACCTCGATCGGCAGACCCCGCGATTCCTTCTCCCCCAGCGCGTTGACGTGACGGTTGAAGTCGTTGAGCAGCCGCTGGGCGTCGAGGTCGCTCTGAAGCGCCTTGACCGAGCCGTCTACGCCCTTGACCGCCTCGTGATCCGCAAGCATCTTCCCGAGTTTATGCGCCGCGTCCATGATTTCCTGGGTGGTTGCCATGGCGGCATCATAAGCCCGCGGCCAGCGTTGCACCAATGGCAGGAGTTGGCGGCTAGCGGATAGCGGCTGGCGGCTGGCGGATAGCGGCTGGCGGTATCATACGAGCAACCGGCAGGTTCCCGGCTTGACATCGCGCCTGCGATCTGCCATCACGAGGTGATGATCGACATCGCCTTGAAAGAATGGGCCGTCGTGTGCGACCTGCTCCTCGAGGGCCGGCTCGCTCTCCTGCTGCGAAAAGGGGGCATTCACGAATCCGGCGGGCCGGGCGTCTTCCGTCTGGAGCACGACCGGTTCCTCCTCTTCCCCTCCTGGGCGCACCAGAAGCCCGACATGCTCAAGCCCCCGTACCGCGAGCGCGTCGAGATCAAGGACGAACCGGCCGAAATCACCTTCCACGGATACTGTGCGGCATCGCGCATCTGGCAGGTTCCAGGCCGCGCGGCCTTCGACCGGCTTGATGACCTGCACTGCTGGAGCAAACCCCACATCGACATGCGCTTCCACTACAAGCCCGACCGCCCGCTCTATTTGTTGGCCGTGCGGGCGTATCGGCTGACAACGCCCAGGACCGTCCCCTACCACAGCGCCTTCGCCGGGTGTGTGAGCTGGGTGCCGCTGGATGCGAAGCAGGCTGCGGACGAGACCGGCGCGACGCCCACCATGAGCGACGAAGCGTTCAAAGAAGTCCTCCACCGCGTGGAAGCGGCATTCCAACCGTAGGGTGCGTCCAGCGAAGCGGACGCACCTTGGGAGCGCTGATGACTCGCCGATCATCTGGACCACACCACCATAATCATGACTCCGACGAATGCCACGGCGACACAGAGCATGTCGATCGGCCAGCGGAAGTATTTCACGGGTCCGGATATCTCGCCGTGACTTCCATACGGTCCCACGATAAACACTTCAAACAGAATGCACAGCGAGATTCCCGCAACGAGGAACATGATGCCGGTGAGCATCGCCATGCTGCGACTCCCTCTGCTGGTGCCTGCCAACCGTGCCATTCTGGTCGCCCTGATTGTGGTTCAGGTTGCCCGCCTCCCTACAACCGCTCCAACTTCACATACTGCAGGATCACCGTCTTGATCCCGCCCGCGTTGAACCCGATCTGCGCCCGTGTCTGCGAACCCATCGGACGAATCGAGAGGATCCTGCCCAATCCGAACTGCGGGTGACGCACCAGCGTCCCCACGGGGTAGCGCATGGCCGTCTCCTGGGCCGCGCGGCGCTGCACGGAGACGTTCTCGTAACGGTCATCGAGGTTCCCCACGAACGTGTCGCCCTCATCCGAGATGTCCTGAATCTCCAGTGTTTCCTCAGGGATTTCGCTGAGGAATTGGCTTGGGATCGTCGGCATCATCTGCCCGTACACCGTGCGGTACCGCGCGTGCGTAAGCAGCAGCCGCCGCTTGGCCCGCGTGATCCCCACGAAGCACAGCCGACGCTCCTCCTCGATCCCCGTCGGATCCTCCACCGACCGCTGGTGCGGCAGCATCCCCTGCTCCATGGCCGTCATCGCCACCACCGGATATTCCAGCCCCTTGGCGCTGTGCAGCGTCATGAGCGTCACCGCGCCCTGATCCTGCTCGACCGCGTCCACATCGCTGACCAGACTGATCTGCTCGAGCAGCATCACCAGCCGCTCGCCCAGGCTCATGCGCTTGCCCGCCTCCGCGTCCAGAGGCCCGAGCACCTGCATCTCGAACTGCTGCGCCAGGCTCACCAGCTCACCAAGGTTCCGCACCCGGTCCTCATCCGGCCCGTCCGATTCCCCCAGATAATGCTCGTGCAGCCCGGACTGGTCGATGATCATGTCCACGAACTGCTTGAGGTCCATGTCATCGGCCCCGGCATCAACCTCCATCCCCGCCAGCGCCCGCCACCCGGCGAGCATCTTGACGAAGCGATCGATCGCGCTGACCGCCCGCGCCCCCATCGACGGGATCTCCCGCGCCCGCCCGAGCGCTTCAATCAGCGGAAGCTGATGCGCCACCGCGAAGGCCTGCGCCGCCTTGACCGTCTTGCTCCCGATCCCGCGCGTCGGCGTGTTGATGATCCGAAGCAGGTTCACCTCGTCCAACGGGTTCGAGACGCTCCGCAGGTACGCCACCGCGTCCTTGATCTCCTTGCGGTCGTAGAACGCCGTGCCCCGCGCGATCTGGTACGGAACCCCCGCATTGCGAAGCGATTCCTCGATCACCCGGCTGAGCGCATTGGTGCGATAAAAGACCGCCATTCCGTTCCACGGGATGTCCTGGCTCACGTGCAGCTCGCGCAGCGCGTCCACCAGCCACTTCGCCTCCTGCTGCTCATCATGGCAGGTGCAGACGATGATCGGCTCGCCCTGACCGTTGGTCGTCCAGAGCGTCTTGTGCTTACGCTGGCGGTTGTGCTGGATCAGCGCATCGGCAGCCGCGAGGATGCGCTGCGTCGAGCGATAGTTCTGCTCCAGCCGCACCACCATGGCATCGGGATAGTGCTGCTCGAACTCCAGGATGTTGCGGATGTCCGCGCCCCGCCAGCCGTAGATCGACTGGTCCGGGTCGCCCGTCGCGCACAGGTTCTTGTGCTCCCTCGCCAGCGCGTTGGCGATCACGAACTGCGCGTGGTTCGTGTCCTGATACTCATCGATCAGGATGTACCGGTACCGCCCGCGCAGCGCCGAGGCCGCCTCCTCGTCCTCCCGCAGCAATTCGACCATCTTCAGCAGGAGGTCATCGAAGTCCGCCGCGTTGTTGCGCTCGAGCTCCTTCTGGTACGCCTCATAGACCTTCGCCACCTTCTTCTCGTAAAAGCCCATGGCCGCCCGCGCGTAGTCCTGGGCGCTCACCAACTCGTTCTTGGCGTTGCTGATCGTCCCCAGCACCTTCGAGGGCGAGAAGTTCTGCGCGCTGATCTCAAGACGCTCGAGCACCGACTTCATCGCCCGCTGCTGGTCCGCCGTGTCGTAGATCGAATACCCCGGCCGCAGACCAACTCGCTCGGCGTACGGCCGAAGCGTCCGCGCGCAGAAGCTGTGGAACGTGCTGACCGTCATCGTCCGCGCCTGACGCTCGCTGAGCATCCCCTCCAGCCGGGTGCGCATCTCCCCAGAAGCCTTGTTGGTGAACGTGATCGCCAGCACCTCCCACGGCGGAACGCCCATCCGCAGCACCAGGTGCGCGATCCGGCGGGTGATCACCCGCGTCTTGCCCGATCCCGGCCCCGCCAGCACCAGCAGCGGCCCGTCCACGTGCGTCACCGCCAGACGCTGGGCGTCGGTGAGGTCTTCAAGCAGAGGATCGTGGGAGAGATCCATGTCATGAGGCGCCGCCGGTGCGCCGGCCGAATGGGATGGTTCGATCGTCACGGTAGTAGTGTAGCGGCGCGGCCAGAACTTACCGCTTCCCCGCGTACAGGATCAGTCCGATCAGGATCGCAAGCAGTCCCGCCCAGACCATCGCCGCGTAGACGACCATGCGTTTGGCGCGCTTCTCCTCCCACCAGCGATTGGGGCGCACACCCTGCCAGAGAAATGTCGCCACGGCCGCGAGGTTGACGCAGATCAGGTTGGTCGCCAGCAGCAGCGCCGCCCGACCGGCCAGTTCCCAGTCGCCGTTTCCGAGCAGGAGACCGGCCGTGACCAACGGAGGCAGCAGCGCCACGGCCACCATCACGCCCACAAGCGCACCCGACAGACCGGTGGTTACGGCCAGCGCCCCCGCGCTGCCCGAGGCCAGACCCAGCGCCACATCCCCCAAGGACACCCTCGTCCGCGCCGCGATTTCACCGACGGTCGGATCCACGCCGAACACCAGACCCAGCGCCACCGCCACGACCAGGCTCGTCGACAGCCCCGCCAGGTTCACCACCATCGATCTCCTCGCCAGCCGCACATCTCCGAGCGTCGTCGCCAGTGCGAGCGTCATATTCGGAGTCAGCAGTGGGGCAATCACCATTGCGCCGATCACCACCACCGTGTCATCGCGCAGCAGGCCGACCGCCGCCACCACTGCCGAGAGCACCACCGTCAAAATGTACACCTGATTGACCTTGGCCTGGTCGGACAGGCGTTCCACCAGCTCCGCGCACGCGATCCGCTGCGGCTTCTTCTCCGCTGCTTCCTGACCGTTCTGCGAATCGCCGCCGTGATCGGATGCTTCCTCGTCCTTCTTTTTACGCACCGGTTGCGGGAGTGTCGCCTGGACCTCGAACACGAAGATGCGGGCGCCCTCCTTCCCGTCCAGACGCGATTCAAGCGTGTCAATCACCGACTCCGCATCGTCACTGAACACCAGCACGCGCAGGAGAACCATCTCACCGTCGAGCGGTTCCTTCCAGAATCCCAGCACGTTCAGGTCCGCGATGTCCGTCAGGTCATCCCCCGCGTCCCGGGGGACCACCAATTCCACCATCCGTAGCGCCATGGTCCGCCGTCCCTGTAATGACCGCTGTCCCCTGCCCGCCTCAGTTCGCCCGGCGCCTGGCCACCGGCGACACGCTCCCCCCCACGCCCGCGGGTTGAC
>JBGTFI010000480.1:0-2273 GCA_041747335.1 Phycisphaeraceae bacterium
GCCCGGAGCGCCACCAGCTCTTCGCTCTCACCGGTCGATGCCGGGGACGCCCCGGCGAACAGCGCCAGCGCCTCGGCGGGCGTGAAACCACGGTCGACCATCCACACCCCGAACAGCGCGGGCGGCACGGCATCGTGCGCGTGCAGCAGCATGTGCTCCCGTGACGACCGGAGGAACTCGTCGAAGCAGGCGTCCACGTGGTCCGCGAGCCCAGCATCGTCCAGCTCCGGCGGACTCACTCGCGTAAGCGCCGTCATTCGCGAAACCGCCACCGGCCGGTCCACCCCGTACCAGCGTTCCGTACCGGCGATCCACGGCTTCTCGCGAAGCGTGCGCGTGAGCGCCTTCTCCGCCCGGCGCAACGAAGGCATCACGCGAATCAGGATCTGCATCACCCACGCGGGCGGCATCGGCTTGTCGCCACCGGAGGATGCAAACGTCACATACGGCAGCCCGTTCACCGCCTTCATCGATGCGTAGTCGATAGGGATGCCGATGTCGTGGAAGAACTCCGTCGTCGCCTCGGACCAGATCGGCAGGAACGCTTCCATCGCCGTGGTGATCGGCCGCGGATAGTGGTCCGCAAGCAGGCTCCAGCTTCCGGGCCCGGGGGCTTCCCACGTGAGTTGTTCGCTGATGGTCATGACTGCAGGGCCTCCTGTGGCCTGGGGATTGGGGGAACGGCGAAAGTCTCAAGATCCAGCCCAAGGCTCTTGCCGAGGACATCAACCGCCCACAGAGCAACGTCGACCGCTTCGTCGGCGCTCAGGCCCTGGCGGTCGGCAAGGTCGAGGAAGGCGTGCGCGCTCGTGAGCAGCGCCGCGGCCGACACGAACTTCCGCCCTTCGGGACTCGCGGGATCGATTCCCGCGGCCACCAACGGCGACTCATACAGCGGCAGGGACTGCGCAAGCCGCATCCGGCGAAGTTCGCGCCCCGCTTCCGAAACCGTCACCTCATGGGCGAAATGCAGGTTCCCGGCCAGCTCCCGCCAGAGCCCCGTCATGTGGTGCCTCAGCGATGGCAGGTACGCCATGCCCTCCACCTCCGCGTCGTCCAGGCCGATCTGGTCCCGCGCCACCGCCATCACGAGCGCATCGCGGCTGGTGAAGTGCCGGTAGATCGTCGCCTGGGAAATGCCTGAATACCGCGCAACCTCCGCAATCGTCACCGGCCGGGCGGCCGGCGCCTGGCTCAGGTCCCGGAACGAATCGATGATCGCGCGCCGTGTCAGCTCAACCTGCTGCTCCCGAAGTGCCATGAGCCGGAGAATAAAGACAAGAGATTACTCTCGTCAAGAGAGTAGTCTCTTACAAAGAGAGTCGCGTTAGTACAGCGGGTAGCTCGGCTCCATCCCCATCAGCACCTTGCCGTAGTCATCTACGGCGCTCCGGATCGGCTCCATCGAAGCGCACATCGCGTGCATGTCTCGCAGCGTCGTTTCAACGATGTTCCGGCTGCTGTAGAGCGCACTGGTGCTCGCATTCACCAGGTCGCTCGCAAGGTGCCGCGTCCGGTCCATCACCAGTACCGAAGTGGTGTGCATGCGTCCGCGGACGGTGAGCGGTACAGGCCCGTGCTGGGCATGCGCCCACACCTCCTCCGCCATCGATTGCATACCAGCGCTCAGGATCTCCAGTTCCGCCGCGGCCTCGCCCATGAGCCGCTGGATCGCTGGCCGGTCGCGGAAGGCGATACCATCCGCCCGCGATACCTTCGTTGTTACAAGCTCCCTCACGCTTTCCAGCACAAGCCGCGCCGACCCGATACACGTCGCCGCGGTACTCACGGGCCCCCCGATAAGAGGAGGAAGGAAGAACATTGGCCGCTCGATGCGGGGCGTCCCTCCCACCTTCGCCACGTACGACTCCGGCACGAAGGCGTTCTCGGTCCGCACCGCATGGCTGCCCGTCCCGCGCATGGCTGATGCCACGCTCCAGGTATTCTCGACCTGAATGTCGCCCCTGCGCACGATGAACAGCTTCGGCTCCGGGGGCGCCCCGTCGGCCCCGGGGATCATGCCAACCAGCGAGACCCACTCAAGGTCCTTCGCGCCAGTGACCCACTGCCAAGCGCCCGTTAGCCTGAACCCGCCATCGACCGGTGTCGCGGTCCCGCCCGGTATGCCCGAGAACCCGAACGGCCCGTCGGATCGCCCGAAAATCTCGCGGCCAACTTCTGGATCTAGCTGCGCCACCCCGCGCCCAATCGCGCCCGAATTCCCGGCGTGCCACGCCACAGTCGGGTCCGAATACCCGAGCTCCTCCATGATC
>JBGTFI010000481.1:0-2250 GCA_041747335.1 Phycisphaeraceae bacterium
GTAATTCAGACTCCAGACCCAGGACCCCAGACTCAAGACTCGTTTTGAGGATGAATGGAATCATGACGCAGATGATCGCCATCGCACGACGGGAACTGACCTCGCTGTTCTGTTCGCCCATCGCCTACGTGGTGATGGGACTGTTCAGCCTTGGGGTGGCGTTGGTTTTCTTCGCGTTCACGTTCTGGCCTGGGCTGCCCGCGTCGTTGCGCGACACCTACCTGTGGACGGTGTGGCTGCTGATCTTCCTGATCCCGGCGGTGAGCATGAGGCTGGTCAGCGAGGAGCTGCGCAGCGGGACGATCGAGCCGCTGATGACCGCGCCGCTGACGGACGTTCAGGTCATCATCGGCAAGTGGATCGGCGCGATGGGGTTCGTCAAGGCGCTGCTGATCCTGCCGTTTCTCGTGCTTATCATCGTCCTCGAAACCGCCGCCTCGCCGGACTACGGCCCGATCGTGACCGGGCTGGTCGGGCTGATCCTGGTGGCCGGGTTCTATCTGGCGATCGGGACGTTCGCCTCGGCGGTGACGCAGAACCAGATCATCGCGTTCCTGCTGACGGTGTTCATCATCAGCCTGTTCACACTGGTGATGTTCTTTCTGCCCCGCGCCACGTTCATCGGTCCGGAGCTGGCGACGGGGCTGAGCTACATGAACGTCAACACCCAGTACGACGACTTCGCCAAGGGGCTGATCGACACGGGCAACTTCGTGTACTTCATCACGGGCACGGCGTTTTTCCTGTTCCTGGCCGTCAAGGCGCTGGAAGTGCGGCGGTGGTGGTGAGCGAGGGGCCTTGAAGCAGCGCCGTCAACCGATGGATCGACCATGAGCACGATGGATACAAGTCAGACATCATCCCCCCCCCCGGCACCACCAGCCGACACTCAGCGCGGAAGGCGCCTCAAGTACGCCCTCAACGTCGTGACGATGGTCGCCGCGGCGCTGCTGCTGACGGTCATCCTCAACTGGTGGTTCGGGGTGCGGCAGTTCGTGCGATTCGACTTCACCGCCACGCGGCAGTACACCCTCTCCGAGCAGACACGCAAGCTGCTGGGCGGCCTGCGGGGCGACTACCGGATCGTGACCCTCTTCAGCAACACGCTCAATCCGACGATCGACGGCCTGCTCCAGCAGGTGCGAGACCTGGCGGACGAGTACGGCCGGCGCTCGGAACGCATCGCCGTCCAGCACATCGACCCCGCGCGCGACGATGCGCGCCTGGACCTGCTCTACACCGAACTGGCCGAGCGCTACGCCGCGACGCTGGCGCCGCTGCGTGAGGCGATCGAAGAGGCGCTCACCACCATCGACCGGTTTCCAAAAGCGGATCCCCAACTCGTGGCGGACCTCGAGGCGCTCGAGCAGAACCCCGCGCTCGGTACGGGGCCGATCAAGGAATACGTCGAGCAGATCCGGATGATCCTCGCGCGGCTCGGCCAGCAGATCGAGGAGCCGATGAATCGCGTGCGGCAGTCCCTCGGCGAGCCTATGCCCGATTACGCCACCGCCAGGGCGGCGTTGACGCAGGTCTTGACCGATCTCGATGAACGCGTGCTCACGATCGTCATCGACGAGTTCCAGGCGGCCTCGAAGGATGGCGCGATGCACGCTTCGGTGCGCGATCAGCTCCTGCCGCTGGCGAAAAGACTCGAGGAGCTGCGGGCGATGATCCGCCCGCGGCTTGAGGCGCTTCGGGCGATCCAGTCCAGCAGGGAATACGAGGACCTGCGCAGCCAACTCACCAGGCAGGACGTGGTGGCGGTGCTCAGCGACACGCAGGTCCGGCTGGTCAACGTCAACGACATGTTCCGTCAGCCGGATCCGACGCAGGCCGTCGCCGGACAGGCGCCCGAAGTCCCCTTTCAGGGTGAAGAAAAGCTCACCGGGACGCTCGTGAGCCTTCAGATGAAGGCCCCGCCGATGGTGGTGATCGTCAACACCACGGGCATGCCGGTGCTCGGGCGCGGCAACCCCCAGAACACATTCAACCGCGTGGTCGATCGCCTGCGCAGTGCGAACATCCGCGTCGAGGAGTGGAACCCCATCGGCGGCGGAACCGACCCGTTCGGCCGGCCGCAGCCCCCCCAGCCCGCGCCCCAGCCGCAGGAAGGGCAGAAGACGATCTGGGTGCTTCCCTCCTCATCCCCGCCGGACCCGCGCAACCCAATGGCTGGTTTCGCCGTGCAGAACGCGTTTCAGACGGTGACCGAGCGCCTCGCGCAGGGCGATGCGGCGCTGGTGATGG
>JBGTFI010000482.1:0-5545 GCA_041747335.1 Phycisphaeraceae bacterium
CGCGACGCATTCACGCTCATCGAGCTGCTGGTGGTGATCGCGATCATCGCGATCCTGGTGGCGCTGTCGCTGCCGGCGCTGGCCTCAGCCAGACGGCACGCGATGATTCTCCAGTGCGCCGCCAACCAGAAACAGATCGGCGTTGCCACCAGCGCTTACCTCGATGACAACCACCGGCGTTTTCCCTTCGCCGTCAACCGGCGCAACCTCGACTGGGCCTACGGCGGGTTCCCCTTTCCCCGAAGCGTGCAGCACTTCGGCACACAGCGCCCCCTGAACGAACACCTGGGCCTGACCGGAGACATGCCCCATTCGTACGTGGTCTTCCGCTGTACGGAGGACAAACCCATCCGATCGCTTCTGGGCATTCCCACTTCCATCACCACCGGACCGACGTTCGACGTCTTCGGCAACAGCTACCAGTTCAACTACGTGCTGGTCCGCATGGACCCGGAAGGCCAGCAGATCGGTGCGCCCCTCTCCGCGGATGAGGTGCAGCTCTCACCGTCGGTCGTCGTCCTCACCGCCGACGCCCAGGCCTGGTACGCCATCACGAACCGCAACCTCTTCGACGCCTCGTTTCACTCCGAGGACGATCGCATGAACGTGCTGTTCCTCGACGGGCACGCCTCGTTCATGCGCATCGAACGCGGCCTGACGCAGACCGCCGAATACAGCTTCCCGATCGTGAACCTCGCCGATCGCTGAGTCTTCCCCAACGGCTCCCCAACAACAGTGGGGCGGGCGTCTCGCCCGCCAGGCCGAAGGCCTGAATGGACAGCACCCTGGGATCGCGGGGCGGGGGAGCTTGCGGCTTCGCCGCAATGGCGGGCGAGACGCCCACCCCACTGATCCTTTCACACGTTCCACCCCGCCCACGCTCATTGTTCTGACGCACCCTTCCTCCGGCTTCCGCTTTACCTCCTGACCAACCGGCGAAGCCGGACCACTGGCCGATGCGGGACATCGTGGACAGTTCCCGCATCGGCCGGACAAGAGAGAAAGGGAAAAGCCATGAGTTACCATCGCAGGAACCACACGATTCGTCGCCTCGCGCTCGCATCCGTCGCGCTCGTCTTCACCGCGCAGCACGTTCAGGCGCAGTCCTTCACGACGAGCGCCTCGACCGAGGGCATCGGCGGCACGGCCCTCTTCGCCCTTCAACCCCAGAACAACAACATCTTCGTCGCCGCCCAGCCGTTTGACGGGAGCGACGCGGGCTTCCTCACCTTCAACTGGCTGGACGTTCAGGCCGCGAACCTGGGCCTGCCTCCGCTGGTGCTTCCGGAGGATATCCGCGTGGTCAACGCGATCTCCGCCGGGTACGAGCCGCTCGATGCCGAGAAGCTCTGGGACGTGATGTTCAGCGTCGATCGCGATTCGCGCGGGGTCTCCGATCCGCCCAACTCCGTGCGGACGCAGTGGTCCACAGGTCAGGCGTACGGCGCGGACGTCTTCTACACCAACCCGAGTCTTCCCGGGTCGAACCGGCTGCTCGCTTCGAGCCTCACACTGGGCATTGAGAACTTCCCGCAGACTTCCGAGGTCACCGGCTTCGAGGTCTGGGACAGCCGCAAGGGCGTGGAGATTCCATATCAAGGGTTCCGCCAGGGTTCGTGGGCGCCCGGTGGGCCGATCGCGCGCGACCCGGTCTTCTTCTCGCTCACCGGAAGCGCGGACATCTGGTTGGCGGACCTCGACGCCGGGACGGTGGAAGTCCACATCGAGGCCGAGAAGCTTGGGCTGGACCCGCAGCTTGACGACCTCGATGCACTCGCCCTGGACTACTGGGGCATGGGCGCTTACATCGACGACAACTACGCCGATGACGGTCAGCGTGAGGCGCTCTTCTCCCTGGCGCGTGGATCACAGTCGCTCGCCGGGCCTGACGGGATGCTCGGCACCGCCGACGACTACACCGCGGCCGACATCTTCTACACCCGCTTCGACGGAACGTTCGAGATCGCCGGGCCGGCGAACATCAACTTCCCCTTCGAGCTGGTGGCGAAGAACATGGGCCTGACCGAGCGCGACAACGTGGATGCATTGGACATCATCCACACCATGACCAGCTACAACCTGCCGATGGACAGCAGCAAGCTCGACCCGGCGGAACCGTTCATCCGCGCGAAGGACTGTCTGCTGGGCGACATGAACGGCGACGGCGTGGTGGACGCGTTCGACGCGCATCCGTTCGAGGTCGCGTTGGCAAGCCCCGAAAAGTACATGGAGCTTTACCCCGGTCTGGACCCGACCTGCCGCGGGGACACCAACGGCGACGGGGTGGTCGATGCCTTCGACGTCCCCGGCTTCGAGCAGATTCTGGCGGCCGCAGGCGCCTCGGCCGTCGTTCCCGAACCGGCTTCACTCATCCTGATGACCCTGGGCGCGGGGTTGCTCGGCTGCCGCAAGAGGCGAATCGGTTCCTCCTGCTGATCCGCCCGTGTGGGGCTGGGGCCCCGGAGGGAGAAAGCCTCCGTGGAGGGTGAAGAGGGACAGGCCGCCCGAAAGGGCGGCCTGTTCTTTGGCAGGGTGCAGGGTGCAGGGTGCAGGGTTGGGAAATCAAGCATCGGGTGCCACTGGCGGCTTGTCCGCCAGTGTTCACGTAGGTCAGGCCTCGGCCTGACACGAACGTACGCGGGTTGATCAATTGTCAGGCCAAGGCCTGATCTACTGGAAGTCCTCAGAGCTTTGCTCCTTTGCCTCACCCACCAAACTTCTCTTACAGCCCCGACCGCAGGAAGTATTCCATCAGTTCATGCCCGTGCTCGACGCGCAAGTCGGACTCG
Source organism: Phycisphaeraceae bacterium (assembly GCA_041747335.1). Classification (GTDB taxonomy): domain Bacteria; phylum Planctomycetota; class Phycisphaerae; order Phycisphaerales; family Phycisphaeraceae; genus JBGTFI01. Next base: position 2,790 of record JBGTFI010000482.1, read on the forward strand.
CCTGCGTTCGCCTCCGTGAACGGCCGATGAAGCACGCTGCGGATGCGCTTGCCCGCCATCGTGAACGGCACGGGCGTGGGATCGTGCTTGCGCGTCGCGGCGCTGGTGTAGTGATCGGGCAGGTAGAGCAGCCGCCAGTCATCGCCGCGTTTCCGCAGCGCCTCGAGCAGCGGGCCGACCACGTGCTCGTCGATCGCTTCGATGGCTGCAACTTTCGTCGCCGCGTCGGCCGCATGGGATGCCTCGTCCGGCGATTCGATGTGCACGCACACGATGTCGTAATGATCGAGCGCCGCGATGGCGTGGCGGCCGGCGGCGGTGTAGTCGGTGTCGTGGTAGCTGGTCTGTCCGGGCACGTCCAGCCGATCCCAGCCGATGAACCCGGCAATGCCTGCCAGCAGGTCCACCGCCGTGATCATCGCCCCGCGAAGCCCGTACTTTTCAAGGAACGGCGGCATGACCGGCCGCCTGCCCTGTCCCCACGGCCACAGGTGCGTCACCGGCAGCTCACCCATCTCCCGCCGCTCGCGGTTGACCTCATGGTCCACCAGAAACGCCTCGCTCTGGGCGATGAGCCTTTGCAGCAGTTCATCGTGCTCGCCACCGGCAGGGAGGTACTCGCGGATCGGTTCGCCGGGGATGTCGTGCGGCGGCGTGGTGCGCAGCGCCGACCAATCCCGCCGCCCCGAGCCGTCCACCATGATGTTGCGGTAGCTCACGCCCGGATAGAGCGTCACCGCGTCAAAGTCGGAAAAATCGAAGCCCCGGGCGAAGTCCGCGAGTATCCTCGCGCCCTCCTCGCTGGTGATGTGACCGGCCGAGTGGTCGCGCATCTTCCCGTCGAGTACGGTGACGAGATTCACCCGGAAGACCCAATCCTCCGGCGACAGCTCGATGCCCAGCGCCTCGGCTTCGAGCGGCGCCCGCCCGGTGTGATACTTCCGAGGGTCGTAGCCCAGCAGACTCATCGAGCAGACATCCGACCCGCACGGGAACCCCGTCGGCGTGGTGGCGACCGTCCCCTGACGCCCTTCAAGGCTCAGCGAGTCGGTGTGCGGCTTGTGCGCGGCCTCAAAAGGTGTGCGGCCGTCGAGTTCTTCGAGGGGGAAGTCGGCGGCGCCGTCGGGAATGACAATGACGTATTTCATGGGTTCGCCCAATAAGGGCGTGGATTGTACGCAACAGAGATGCCAACGGGTCGGGCGCTTCACACCTGATCCGGATCTCCCGCCGTCCGAGCCGTCCGGAAAACGAACCGTTGGTAAAGCCAGCTCAGCACCATCAGCGTCACGCCCAGGCCCAGGAACGACAGCACGCGGTAGAGATCATCAAGCTGGGCGGTGTCGATCAGGAACACCTTGCCAACCGCGAGCATGGTGACCGCCAGCGACGCCCAGCGGATCGCCCGCCCGCCGCTGACGATCCCGGCTGCCAGCAGCGCCAGCCCCAGCAGCAGCCACGCGGCCGAGTAGCTGTACCACTCCATGTTCCCCGGCCGCGTGTCCCACCGCAGCGTCATCACGCTTCCCTGGAAACCCTGTCTGACCTCCAGCGACACCAGCGCAAACAGCAGTATCAGCGCCAAGACTGAACCGGCGGCCCGCACCGGCTTCATCGCATCCCCCTCCGTCAGCCACACGATCAGCACGAGGAGCGCCGCGGGCAGGCCGTAGGCATAGAGCAGCCAGTTGAGGAGAACCCACGAACCGACTTCCTGCCTTGTGAGCAGCGGATTGGCGGTCACACCGAGCGCGCCGACGATGACCGCCGCCGCCGCGCCGGCGATCAGGAGCGCCCCGGTGCGCAGACCCTCGTATCGCCAGTGCTTCGACATCCAAAGCAGCCCCGCGCTCGCCGCCAGCCAGACATTCACGTACGTCGCCCACTCCACCAGCGTGGGCGCGGCGTGGGACAGTTCCTCACGATGATAGCCGTGCCGCACCTGAAGGGAGAAAAAGAGAAAACCCAGCCACATCGCCGTGGCCGCCATCACGTGCGCCGCGGCAGGTTTGTTCAGTCGCCAACATCCGATCGCCGCCCACGCCGCCAGCGCCGCGGGCAGGGCGTAAATGTAGAGAAGCCGGTTGACGATCACCCACCGGCCCAGCTCGCTCTCGAAGATCAGCGGGTTGAGCAGCATTCCCGCGCCCAGGACCAGCACCGCAGCCCCGGCGGCGCCGACCAGGTGCATGGCGAAGTCGAACGTTCGTCCCGCGCCGCGGGCGACGGCCTCGAGCAGCGCCCTGCCGAGCAGCAGCCACGCCAGGCCGTAGGTCGCCAGCTCCATCAGCGTCAGGTCCACTTCATTCCAGGCTTCACGGTGGAAGAAGTGCCGCACCTCGAGCGTCACCAGCGCGAATCCCAGCGCGATCGCTCCGCCCGTCAGCACGCCGACAAGCCTCTCGTTGAGCGCCTTGCCCATGGGGCCTTGCGTCACCCCACCGCGCTCATCGGACTCGGCGATGAACCTCGACCGGTACAGCCACGAGCAAGCGGCGAAGCAGACAACGGGCAGGCCGTAGCCATACAGCAGCCAGTTGAGGATCGGCAACTCACCGATGGGATACTCAAGCACAAACGGGTTGACGAGCAGCCGCACCATCACCAGCCCCGCCAGGGCCAGCACCACGGTTTTAAGCTCCGCCACGTCCAACCTCAGCCCGATGACCGCCACCGCCGGCATCAGCAGCGCCCAGGCGACCGTGATCCACTGCCGCTCAAGCTCCATCGGCGCCGCCAGCGCCAGCAGCGCCGCG
>JBGTFI010000483.1:0-5769 GCA_041747335.1 Phycisphaeraceae bacterium
TTGGGCGCGGCGCGGCCACGACGGGGTGGATCATCGCCCTCGGCGGGCTGGGCCTCCCCTTCACCGTCGCTCTCGCTGCCTTCGGGCTTCTCATCGACGGCCTTGGCCGCTTCGGTCCGCGCTAGCGCCACGGCCGTCGATGACCCATCCGGCCAGACGATCGACCCCAGTCCGCGATCGACCTCTTCACCTTCGCCTCCAAGCGTGACGCTCAACATCGCCACGCCCGGCCGCTCAAGCGACTCGGTCTTGAGCTGCGCCGAAAGCTGGCGGCGTGTGAGCGTGAGCTTGTCGAGCGTGATCTCGGTCGGTTTCTTCTCCTTCTCGTCCTGAGCCCCGGCCGGCTGCGGCAAGGTCAGCGCCCCGCGCAGCCGACGAACCTCACCCGTGATATTCACCACGAAGCTCTGGTGCTGATCGTCCGATGTCTTGATGACCAGCTCCCACTTGCCGCGCGGATCGACGGGCGTCGCGGACGTGACTTCGTACCGCTTGCCGTCCACCCACGTCTCCATCACCCGCGTTTTCTCGTCGAACAGGTCACCATCCGTGACAAACAGGTGCGCTCGCCTGCCGGCCCGGATCGTTCCAAGCTGATCGTCCACACCAAAGAGCCGCGCGGGGGTCGTTGTCATCGCGGCCAGGGCATCCCGTGCGGGAAATCCGCGCTTAACCGCCTGCCGCACCGCGGCGAGGAACCCGCCAGCGTCTTCCAGTCGATCAGTGGTCAGCGCGATCGTCACCCCCGCCGCCGCCAGCCGCGCCGGATTCTCCGGAGCGATGTCCCAGTGCATGAGATCCGCCAGCGTCGCGTCTTCCGCGTCCTCCGCTGTGGCGACCCCCGGCGCACGTGGGAAGCTCACAGGCGTCAGCACCGCCCTCCCGCTCGCCGCAATCGCATCGAGCCTTCGGTACTCCCGCCCCGAACCGCGGAGGACGGCCGGGAAGTTGAACTCCGAAGCCAGTCGATCGGCGCGCAAAGCGTAAAGGTGGCTGGACGTGTCAATGACCACGGGCATCCGCCGGGCGAGCCAGACGTTAAGTTGCTCAAGTGAGATCGATTTCTCAGGCGCCGCCTGCGATCGATCCGCCCGCCAGGCCTTCCAGACCTCGTCATACCACTGCGCATCGAGCATCACCTGCCGCAGCAGAGCCACCGCCCCCATCGGTGAAGTCGGTGACGCATCCAGACGCTGCCCCGGAGGACCACCCCCCCCACCGCGTCCGCCATCCGGCCGCGGGTTCATCCGCAGGTGCAGTGCCACATCCGCCTTCACCGTGGCCTCGTGGGGGGAATCATCCCCCGTCGTCACCACGGCGCTCACGCCCTTGACCAACCCGTCGGACGGGGCGATCAGCCGTGCGGTGATGCCCTGGCTGCGGAGCTTGCGGTTGGTCGTCGCGTCGGGTCTGAAGTGCTCGGCCGCCCGACGTTCGGGGCGCACCTGCCCGTTCCAGTAACGAGACCCATCAGTCGATTGATTGTCCGCCGGAATCGCGATCTCCCCGTACCCGTCGATCAGCCCCGGGTAGATCGTCCGCCCCGTCATGTCCCACACACGCGCCTCCGCGGGCGGCCGAACGTCCCCGCCCACTGCCTCGATCACCCCCCTTCGGATCACCACCGTGGCGTTCTCGATCACCACCCCCGGTTCGGTGACGACCTTCGCGTTGGTCAGCGCGTGAACGTTCGGCGGGTTGGTCCGAATGCCCTCCGCGGGTGTGGTGCTGTCAGGATCGGCCCACGCACGCAACGCGAACAGTGCGGCCCCCCCAGCCAGGCACACGATCATCGTCCGGACCAACGGTGTGGATCTCATACCCAGAACCTTCCTTGAGATGGACTCAACGGGCGGAGAACTCCCTCGCTCTGACAAAAGGTTGTAGGACCGAGCCTCTCCCCGGACAAGCGACCCGATCCGCCTGCGAACGGGAATCATACCACGAAACGGACGAAATCGAAGCCTGATCTTGCCCAGTTCCCCCCTATCACCCCCCCCACCGCGGCCGCGATCGCCTTTTTTTCTTGTCCCCCTCCCGGAACAAGGGTACGATCGAACGTCCGCTCTCAAGCCTTCGAAAGGGAAGACGATGAAGCCTTGCCGGCCCGCATGGTGGGCGTATCTGTCCTGGGCACTTGTCTACATGCTCGCGGCCGCAGCCGTCGCGGATTCCGATCAACTGATCTGCCGGGATGCCGGGCACACCCACGCCCTCGCCCCCGCCTCAAGTGATGAACAACCCCCCCCGCGGCAGTTCGCCCCCGACCGCCGCGTGGACATCCTGCACCTCAAACTCGATGTCACCCCCGACTTTGACCGTCAGACCGTCGCGGGCACCGCCACTATCACCTTCAGCCCCATCGGCAAGCCCCTGCGCGAGCTTCGACTCGACGCCATCGACCTGACCATCCATCGCGTGCGCAGCGACGCGGGTGTCGACGACTTCGCTTCCTCCCGTGAGGACCTCACCATCGTTTTCTCCCGCGAGCTCGCCGTGGATGAAAAGGTGAGCGTCGAAATCCAGTACGAAGCCCAGCCCCGCAAAGGACTTTACTTCCGCACACCCGCGATGGGCTACGCGGAGGGCGACACGCACCTCTGGACCCAGGGCGAGCCGCACGAAGCGCCGCACTGGTATCCCTGCTACGACTACCCCAACGAACGATCGAGCACGGAGATCATCTGCCGGGTTCCCCGCGAGATGACGGTCCTCTCCAACGGGAAGATGGTCGCCCAGTGGCGCGACGACGCCACCGGCCTCAAGGCCGTGCGCTGGGTGCAGGAAAAACCCCACGTCAACTACCTGGTCTGCCTCGTCGCCGGTCATTTCCGCAAGCTCGAAGAGCGCCACGGCGACCTGGCCCTCGAGTTCTACACCCAGCCGTCGCTCTACGAACACGCCGCCAACTCCTTCCGCGACACGAAGAAGATCATGGAGTTCTTCGAGCGCGAGATCGGCATCCCCTACCCCTGGGACAAGTACGCCCAGGTGACCGTCGTGGAGTCGATGTTCGGCGGGATGGAGAACACCTCCATCACCACCCTCACCGAACGCACCATCTTCACCTCCGCCAGCGAGAACATCCGCTCAAGCCGCGGACTCGATGCCCACGAGCTGGCCCACCAGTGGTTCGGCAACCTCGTCACCTGCAAGGACTGGACGCACCTGTGGCTCAACGAGGGCTTCGCCACCTTCTACACCCACCTCTACGAAGGCCACAGGTTCGGCCGGGACCACATGCTCTACGGCCTGTACCGCGATGCCAACAACCGCATCTTCCGCGCCCGCGGCGACACCCGCCCGATCGCCTTCCGAGGGTACAAAACCGCCCGTGAACAGTTCGACTACCGCGCCTACCCCAAGGGAAGCTGGGTGCTGCACATGCTGCGCTCGCGGCTCGGTGACGATCTTTATCGCCAGTGCATCCGGACCTACCTCGAGCGCCACGCCTTCACCAGCGTCGTCACCGAAGACCTCAACAAGATCGTCGAGGAACTCAGCGGACGCTCCTTTGATGTGTTCTTCGACCAGTGGGTCTACCATGGCGGCCAGCCGGAGCTGGCCGTCAGTTTCCAGTGGCTCGCAGGGCAGAACCTGGCCAAGGTGACCATCCGCCAGACTCACGAGGTGAATGACAAAGTCCTGCTCTTCACCTTCCCGACGAAGCTGCGCTTCATCGTCGCCGGCCGGGTGATCGACCACGCCATCGAAATCGACCGCGCCCAGCAGGATTTCTTCATCCCGCTCCCGGCCAGCCCCGACATCGTGCGGTTCGATCCGGACTTCACCGTGCTGGCGAAAGTGTCGTTCGACAAACCCCAGGAAATGCTCCTCGCCCAGCTCGAAAACCGTGAGGACGTGATCGGTCGGCTGCTCGCCGTCGAGGCATTGGCCGAGCGCAAGACCAGCAAAGCCGTCGAGGCGCTCGCCCGCGCCCTGCGGGAGGATCCCTTCTTCGGCGTGCGGCTGGCCGCCTCCGAAGCGCTGGCGAAGATCCGCACGGACGAGGCCTACGACGCCCTGCACGCTTCCATGGCTCAGGACGATGCCCGTGTCCGCCAGCGCGTCGTGCGCGATGTCGGTTCCTTCTACCGCGATGAAACCCTGGCCATCCTGGCGCGCGTCATGGAGTCCGAACACAACCCGGAGATCAAGGCGGATGCCATCGAGGCGCTCGGCCGCTTCCACGGCCAGCCGTCACGCGACATCCTGCGCAGGTACCTCGCCTCCGATTCGTTCCGCAATCAACTGGCGGATACGGCCGTCGCCGCCATCCGCGCCCAGGACGATGAAGCCTTCACCGAAGACCTCATCCGCGCCATCCGCGAGCGCGGCGAACGCTTCACCCCCGGCGGCATGGGCAGGGCCGTCGAAACGCTCGGCCGCGTCGCCCGCCACCGGAACGACAAGGATGAGGTCCGCCGTTTCATCCTCGAATACGTCCACAATCCCAGGGAATCCGTCCGCACCGCGGCCGTCACCGCCCTGGGCGAACTGGGAGACATCAAGGCCGCGCCCGTCCTCGAATCCTTCGCCGCCGGCCCAACAGATGACCGCCAATCCGAAGCGGCCCGCAGGGCGCTGAGAAAACTGCGCGAGACCACACCGCTGACCCCCGCGGAGCTGGTCGAGCTTCGCGAGGTCGTCGCCGAGCTTCGCAAGAGCAACCAGAAGCTGCGCGAATCGGTCGATGAACTCCAGGCCAGGTTCGACGCCCAGAAGCCCGAAACGACGACCGTGGCGGGGGAGGGGCGTGATTGATGGGTCAATCGATGGCCATCACGAGCGAAGTAGAAGTAGGGTGGGTTGAGTCCGCGAAACCCACCATCATCGCGCCCGATGATCCCGGAACTTCGCGGTATGATGTCATGAAGATGCACAGCGCCGCGCATCCAGACCCGATCGCAGCCAATGTCCGCATGAGGCCGGGCAGCGGTGTGCATCGTGTCAATCCGCCGCGCGCCTTACGCGACAGTGGTGGGTCTCGAAGACTCGACCCACCCCACTTGCTGAGCTACTTCCGAGTGCCGCTCTGAGGTGGATCCGCTGAGATGGGCCTGAATGTCACCTTACGAGGCGATGGTCGCGAATTCTCGTTCAAGCTGACGAACGTGGACAGCGAGTTCCTGTCCACGCTGGCCCGATTGTGTCCGGAAGAGGTGGCGCAGATCGTGTCCACGACGGACTTCGGCGATGAAGTCGCCAGGGACCGCAGCCGGCTTCTTCAGGCAGTCAGAACGGTGTGCGAAACAGTGAAAGCCGGTGGTGATAAACTGCCTTACGTGTACGAGATCAAGGGGCAGGTCGCACCAGGGGTTTGGCAGGGTGGATCTGGTGGTATAGGTGGAATCAGGCTTGAGGGCGATCCTCATGTTTACACTTTATGGGCGGGCGTAGGCTATTGCAGGCTCGACAAGAGGCGTATTCTTGAAGGTGGACGAGGAGAAGTGATCGAGACGATCGACGTTACGGACAGGGCGTCCTTGGACACCAACAACCTTGGCATATTGCAAATCCGCAAGCGCAAGGCCGCGATCCACCTGATCGACAACCTTCGGAAGCTGGCCGACTTTCTTTCGGAACTGCAATCGGATACCGTCATCAAGATCATCGGATAGTGATCCGAGCTGCGGTGTCATGATTCACCTCCCTTCCCATCCCGTGACCTGCCCCCATTTCATGTACCAGGTGTTATGAGAGTCGGGGTTTGGGGTTCTGTCGCTTGCCGGGCCGTAGCGCAGGGGAGGGGCGCAGCCCCGACCCGCA
>JBGTFI010000484.1:0-5394 GCA_041747335.1 Phycisphaeraceae bacterium
ATCAACCCCTCATGCGCCTCGATCATCCACCACAGCCAGATCAACCACTCGTTGCCCAGGAAGTCCTTGGCCTCGAAGGTCGGCGGCAGCCATGGGCACAGGGGCGATTCGCCAGGCCCCTCCTCATCGCCGCCCACGCCCCCGGGGGGACGGGTGAACGCGGCCGGCCGGAGGTCTTCGTAATCACGGTGGCGGTTTAGCGCGCCGAGCCATTGGGACGCCACCCCGCCGGAAGTGAGAGGTGTGAGGTCGAGGTTGAACGACTCATGGAACCGCCGCGCGAGCTGTTCCCCGGCCCCTTCGCCGGCGGCGGCGCAGTAGACGATGTGGTGCTTGAGATCCCAGATCAGCGGGATCTGCTTGGACCGGCGGAACTTGCCCGAGGCCATCTCATCGTGGAGCTGTCGTTCAGCTTCTTCCTTCGCCTGTCGTTTCTCGGAGCGGGAGAGAAACCCCGTGGGGTTCGCTTTTCCCGGCTGATTGAGCAAGGCCTGCTCCTGCAGGCGTCGGTAGGCGTGCTTCACATCGGCCGGGACGCGGTGGGTGTCGATCCGCAGGGCGAAGAGCAGCAGGTCGCCGAACCCGTTCTTCTCATAGGTGAAGCGCGTGTCAAAAAGGTGCTCCCCGGCCAACCACCCGGATTCGACCTCCGTGGGCGTCTGCGACTCCCGAAACGCGTGCTCTGCGAGCGTGGCCAGCGTCGTCTCATCCACCAGCGAGGGCGCCGACGCGGGCGGGCCGTCCGTGCCCCGTTCGCGCACCCGAAACCGCCGGAACGAGACGCGACCAGAGTCAAACGCCATGACGAAGAACCTCCAGAATCCGCCGGGAGGCCGGGGATCGCAAATCTTCAACGGGTCAGAGAATCGGGAAAATGCCCCCGCAAGGAGTCGAACCTTGAACCTAGCGGTTAAGAGCCGCTTGCTCTGCCGATTGAGCTACAGGGGCATTTCGAAAGTCAGATTGTCGCGTGTGAACCGCCGCGATCGACCGACGGTTCACCACCAGTCTATGCGCCGGATCGCTCAGCCGCAAGAACGGCGCTCGGTGGCTGGGGCAGAGGCTTTGCGCCGCCCCAACACCTTGGAAGCCTGCTGGGGCAGCGCTCCAAGACTCGCTCTACCCCAGCCACCCGTTTCAGGCGAACGGGCTGTACACCCCGGGCGTCGGACCGGGATAACGCCCGTCCGGACCGGGCATCGCCGGCGGCTCGGTTTGAAGCGTCCAATCGTCGATCCCGGGGCAATAATCCCGGCCTTTCGCGAGAAGCTCCTCCCACTTGACGACCTGTCCGGAGTAGCACGCCTCCCGGCCGAGGATCGAGACGAACGTGCTCTTGGCCCCGTACTCGCCCTCGTTGTAGATCTCCCCGCGCATCAGGGCGTTGATGAGGTCGTGCTGCTCCTGCTGGTGCCCGGCCGTCGGCCGCCCGCGGAAGCGCCAGGCGCTCGGGCCTTCGATCCTCCCCGCCGGGTCGGCGGTGCCCTTCGTCCCGTGCGCGAACTCGCTGACGTTCGACCACGCCCCGTTCACGTGCCTGCCCTGGCTGTACATCTTCGTCCCGTCGGCGAAGGTGAACTCGCAGAAGGTGTGGTCGAAGATCTGGCTGCGCCGGCGGTCGCCCCCTTCGCGCATCTCCCACCCGCCCATGCCGTTGCACTCGACGGGGAAGTCGTTCTTCACCCAGCAGCCGACATCCAGGTTGTGGATGTGCTGCTCGCAGATCTGATCGCCGCACGCCCAGATGAAGTGGTACCAGTTGTTGGTCTGGAACTCCATCTCCGTCTGTCCCGGCTGGCGATCGCGGTACCAGATGCCCCCGCCGTTCCAGTAGACGCGCTGAAGGATGATCTCCCCGATCGCGCCATCGTGGATGCGTTTCACGGTCTCCTTGTACTGCTCCTCGTGGCGGCGCTGCAGCCCGATGCCGACCATCAGGTTCTTCTTCTTCGATTCCTCGACGGCCGCCAGGCACCGCCGCACGCCCGGCGCATCTGAGGCGATGGGCTTTTCCATGAAGATGTGCTTGTTCTTCTTGACCGCGTACTCGAACTGCTGCGGCTTGAAGCCCGGGGGCGTGGCGATGACCACCAGGTCGCAGTCGGTGTCGATGGCGTGCTTGTAGGCATCCAGCCCCACGAACATGTGGTCCTCCGGAACCTCGACCTTCTTGCTGTCGTGGTTGCGCCGGGCGTTCACGGCCGCCTCGCAGCGGCTTCGGAAGGCGTCGGCCACGGCCACCAGCCTCGTGTTCCCGCTGGTGTTGAAGATGTCAGCCACCGCCCCGGTTCCCCGCCCGCCCGCGCCGATGAGGGCGACGTTGATCTGATCGCTCCCGGCCGCGTGCGCCCGCGGCCCGATGGCCGAGAGGACCGAAGCCCCAGCCACCGCCGCCCCCGTCTGCTTGATGAACGATCGCCGGGAAGTGGCGCTCAGGATCGGTGAGGGCTTGATGGGCTGCTCGGACATGATCGGTTCTCCATGCGAAGAAAAAGCGGTTCTGGCCGCGGGAAACGGCGGGGGTAGTTTAGCAGCGGAGGGGGAGGGGGGCCAGCGGGGGTAGGTCCGGCTGTGCCGGACCACTCGGCGCGATCGTGCGGGGGGGAGGAATCCTTCAGCGATCGAGTGAGTCGTGGCCTAATAAGGCGCTAAATCGAAAGGGCGTCATGAGGATGGGATCAGATGTCGCCTTCGTTGCCGCGGGACCAGAGAAGGCGCTACTCCCGCATGGGCAGTTCCTCATTGTACTCCTTGGCCAGGAAATGACGCACTCGGGTGATGGCCGCATCGAAGTCGAACGTCTCGGGATCGGGGTTGCGCGTGAACTCGGCGAGATCTTCTATCGTGTGATACACGCGTGCCTTACCGGCGTCGAAATACTCGGGGAGATTGCGGGTGTCAAAGCCATAGAACACGGTCTCTAGTTTCCCCCAAAAACCTGTATACTCATGGGTATCGAGGAAGGGTTGAATCCGATCCGGGGTTAGCAAGGGGAGGATATAGTACGCCGGCCACTCGGTCGTGAACCACGAATCGACGCCGTTCAGACCGTCCTCGTACTGCCGGGCCCACTCGCGCACGCGCTCCGGCGACCAGCCGAACGCGGCGCGCAAAGCCCGTATCCAGGTTCCGAGATACTCCTTTCGAATTCCTTCGATCTCGTCGTCCGTCATACCTGGAACCCGGTCGAAGCAAGCAGGCTGGGTTTCCCAGGTAAGCTGGGCCGAGCCTTCGACGCCCACCGATCCCGCGCCGGCCGCGCAACGTGCCAGGAGATCTCGACCAGACGCCGGGCGCATCCATCCGCTTCATGGCGCTCGGCGAAGTTGGCGGCGGCGCGTACCATTGGGCTGCATTGTACCGCGCGCCGGGGTGAATCGGACGCGGCACCACTGGGTTTCGCGGACTCAACCCAGCCTACCTGCCGAGAGTGGTGCTACCTCGGGACGCATCGCACTCCCTGGGGGCGGCGCCATCCTTCTCTTTCCCCCGCCCGGTGGATAGAATGTTGGCGGGCAGGAAGTGGGTCCACCTATCGGGAGTCCGTTCATGAATCGACGAAACGCCTTCACGTTGATCGAACTGCTGGTGGTCATCAGCATCATCGCCCTGCTGATTGCGCTGCTCCTCCCGGCCATGGGACAGGCCAAGGAGGCGGCTTACAACGCCCAGTGCCTTTCGCAGTTCAAGCAGATCGGTCTGGCGTTCGTCACCTTCGCCGAGGACAACCAGGGCCGCCTTCCGGGGACGAACTGGAACACCAACCCCAACCCGCCGGAGGACGAGAAGGCGTGGATGGGCATCGAGGCGTGGACGGCCATCCCCTACGAAGGCCGGCTGGTCCCCTACCTCGGCGGCAGGGCCGCGGCGCAGGGGATTTACCGCTGTCCATCTCTGCCCCTGATCGCACGCGGGAGCGGTGTGGGAAGCAACGGGATGTTCGATTACTCGATCATCCAGGCGATGTCGCGGGCGAAGCTGGAGCTGGTTCCGCCGAGCTCGACGGTGCAGGTCGATCGCGGGGAGGGCACGGGCAACCGCCCGGCGCGCGGCGGAGGGCGAGGGGGCGCGGGGTCGGGCAACACCAACCCCATCCAGAATGCGAGCACGCCGCTGATTCTGGAGGAGGATCCGGCCTACGGCATCAACGGCCCGAACATCGACCCGGGACACATGTCGATCAACCGTATGGGCAAGTGGCACGCAGGCAACCACGGCAACTACGGGGCGTCGGACGGGAGCGGGCAGAGCCTGATCTTCACGACGGAGCTTGGCCCGCAGGCCCACGACTGGCGGATCAAGACGCCCAAAGGCGAGGAGCTGCCGCTGTCGCCGGAATACATTCTGGACGCGTTCGGGGGGTGGTATAACAACTGAGGGGGGGGAATTGGATAGTGCTTCGTGCCGGTCCGTGGCTGTCGCTGGTGGTGATCGGGTTGCTCGCGGGCACGGTGAACAGCGCCTGTTTCGTCTGGTTCTTATCCCGGCGCTACAAGAGCGTGTTTACCTTGGACGGGGAGTTCTTCGTCAGGCGCGAATACCTGCTTGAGTACGTGACACACCTGCCGGGGAGCGTTCTGACGCTCGCCATGATAGCGCTGCCCGCGATCGGTTTGATCGGGCTGCATTGCGTGCATCGACGCACACTTGGCGCGCGGCCTTAGGCCGTAGCAGCTTGTCGCGCCCGTGCTATATTCCCCCACCGTGCCCCCTCATCTCCCGGCCAAGCCCGCCGTTTCCGTTGTCACCGCCACGCGCGAGCGGCCCGACTGGCTAGGGCGCGCTCTGACTTCCATTCGCGAGCAGTCCTTCACGGACTTCGAAGCCGTCGTCGTCGATGACGGATCGTCCGAGCGCACGCGCCAGGGCTATGCGGAAATCTGGCGCAGGCTCGATGCACGGTTTATTCTCCACACGCCGACTGCCGCCGGCTCTCCGGGGCGCGGTCCAGGCCCGGCGCGAAACGACGGGCTTCGCCTGGCGCGCGGGCGTTATCTGGCGTTCATGGATGACGATGATCGCTGGATCGCGCCGGATCATCTTGAGCTGGCCGTGCGCGTGATGGACGATCACGGCGTGGACCTCTACATCACGAACATGCGTGGCGAATGCGATGGGCAGGTGCTGATCGGGGACTGGTTTCCCGGGTGCGCCTCTCTGACGAAGGGACGATTGATATGCGATTCGCCGCCGGTGCATGAGCTTTCGCTGGCGGACCTGATGCGGGCAATGCACCGTCATTACCCGCATCCGAGCGGGATCGTCTTCCGCCGGTCGCTTCTGGGGGAGATCGACCCGCTGTGGGATCGGGCGGAGATCGGGGAGGATGTGGACTTCATGTTCCGCCTGGCGGATCGCGCGGTGCGTCTGGCGTACCGGCCGGACGCGGTGGTG
>JBGTFI010000485.1:0-2546 GCA_041747335.1 Phycisphaeraceae bacterium
CCACCGGCCTGCGCGCCGCCGCCGGACGCATCAACCTCATCCTCGGCCGCCCGCGCCCCGCCGATCTCCCCGACGATGACGACCTCTTCATCCTCGCCAACCGCACCGTCAGCGGCAGCGGCGACTTTGTCGTCGATACAGGCACCGGCCGCGCGGAAATCTTCCAGGGCATCGACTTCACCGGCGACAACCAAAGCGACATGACGCTCACCGCCGCGCAGACCGAGCGCTGGTTCCGCTTCACGACCCTCGGCGACGGGCGCAGCGAAAACGCCATCAGCCTCACCCCCGGCCCGTTGGATGCGCTCTTGGCCATCCGTCCCACCGATGAAGGCACGCTCATCACCACCGGCCAGTCCGTCTCCACCACCGACGATGAAATCGTCATCGGCGACATGGGACGCCGCCGCGCCGCCTTTGAGTTCGACATCACCGAGCTTTTCGCCCACGCGGAGAACCTCAACGCACTCGCGGCCGTTGAAGTCGTCCTCCCGCTGCTCACCCCCGCGACCATCCAGACGCCCCTTCGCGCGCAAGTGCTTCTTGACGAAGGCGACGGCCGCATCACCACGGACGATGCCGCCGGCGCCACGACCACCACCGCCTCCATCTTCATTCTTCCCGGCGGCGCGCAGGCCGTGCTGAACGTGACCCAGGCCGTGCGCGACGCCATCGAAGCCGGCCGCACACGAATCACCATCCTCGTCGAGAACATCAGCCAGACCGACCCCTCCATCCTCCGCGTTCAGCCCGCGAAACTCGGCACGGACGAAGGCACAACCCTGCGCGCCACCATCGGTAGCGGCGTCCCGGTCGTCGGCGACCTCTTCGATGAACGCGGCGTGATGATCGCAAACGCCCAGTCGATCCTCTCCATGCGCAACCTCCCTGCCGGGACATACCACCTGCGCGCTTACGCCGAGCAGCCCATTCCGCCTGGTCAAACCATCGACTTCGCCATCGCCCTCCGCGCCCCCTTCGCAGGCGTTACCCACGCCTCCGACACCGCTCCCGACCGCGACCTCCTCCGCGGCGGCGATGGCGATGATGTCCTCCTGGGCAACCACGGCCTGGACAAGCTCTTCGGCGACAGCGGCAACGACCTCTTCCTCGCCGAAGGGATCGAACCGCGCGATCTTCAGCCCAACGACACCCTCGCCGCGAACGTCCCCCAGCACGTTCCCATCGAAGAGTTCAGCGACCGCCCCGTCTTCATCGCCGACCCCGTCATCGACATCCCCGATCCGATCCTCCGCGCGCTCATCGCCGGTGAACTCGGCCTGCCCGTTGTTCACCAGCCTGGCAACCTCGCAGCACCCCATGCCCCCACGCCCATCCGCGCCAGCCAGCTCGCCTCACTCACGCGCCTCGACGCCTCAGGCCTGGGCATTTCCGACCTCACCGGCCTCGAGCACGCGGTCAACATCAGGTCGCTCAACCTTTCGGGCAACTTCATCACCGACATCACCCCCCTCATCCCCGCGCGGGCGACCAGCGGCGACGCCATCGGCATGGCCGGCCTCGAGCACCTGAGCCTCGATGACAACCTCCTCACCGCCGCGCCCGATCCGCAAGGCCACAGCGACCTTACCCGCCTGGGCGAACTGATTTCCCTCAAGACGCTCAGCCTCGATGGCAACCCCATCACCGACCTTTCCGGCCTGGCAAAGCTCGAAAACCTCACCTTCCTCAGCGTCGATCGCGCTTCCAACCCCACCGCGGGCATCGCACTGACGAACGTCACCGGCCTGGCGGCGCTCACCAACCTCCGCGTCCTGAGCCTGGCCTACAACGACATCACCGATGTCGCGCCCCTGGCGACGCTGGCCGGGCTTGAGCGCCTGAACCTCAGCCACAACGCCATCACCAACATCGACGCCCTCCTCGGCCAGCGCGTCGTGAGCAACAACGACCCCGGCTACACCGAGTTTGACACCGGCTACCAGAGCAACCTCCTTCCCTCCGCCGCCGCGTTCGAGGGCGACTACCGCCTGCGCCGCGTCGATGGCGATCAGCCTCTCCCCGCGCAATGGGAGTTCCAGGATCTTCCGCCGGGGGTGTACGAAGTCCTCGTCACCTGGCCCCACGCCGACAGCCGAAGCCCCGCCGTCACCTACACCATCACCATCGAGGATGAAGGACAGGTCCGCTCCGGCATGACGCTCTTCAAGGAGCAGTCCCCCGCCGGTTCCTCCGGCCAGATCACCCCCGCCGCCGGCGGCCAAAGCGTCTACATCAACACCGGCACATCACCCCTGATGGCGGGCGGCCAGAACATCCCCGGCCTGTCGATCGTCGGCGATGACGGCAGCGCCACGACCTTCTACGGTTCGCCCTTCACCGTCGAAACCATCGGCGGAATCACCACCTTCTATGTCGCGGGCGATCTGAACATCCCGGCCGACACCATCACCGTCGTCGGTCCCAACGCGCTGTCGATCATCGTCGGCAATGATGTGCGCATCGACCCCGGCGCGGTGTTCGATGTCGCGGCGGATGGCATCACCCCCGGTCCCGGCGGCGGCGCGGGGTCGATGACCCCAGGC
>JBGTFI010000486.1:0-7565 GCA_041747335.1 Phycisphaeraceae bacterium
GCCTGCGCCACCGCCCCAACCGCCTTTCCGGCGGTGAACGTCAGCGCGTCGCCATCGCACGCGCCCTCATGAACGAACCGGCCGTCCTCCTGGCCGACGAACCCACCGGCAACCTCGATGCCGACACCGGAAGGCAGATTCTCGACGTCCTGCGGCAGTTCCACCAACGTGGGCAGACCATCGTCATGGTCACCCACGATGCCCGCATCGCCGCCGCCGCCGACCGGCGACTCACCCTCGATCGCGGCCGCCTGGTCTCCGCGGCCGGCGCGTGATCGCCGTTCACTGCCCACCTCCGCAATTATCGGGCATAATGCCCTCCGCTGGCCGATGGTTGGAATCATCGGGTCTACCATGAATCAGAACGGAGTTTGATCCATGCGCCGCGTCCGCTTCCCGGTTCTTCTTGTTCTCGCCGTTCTCCTCGCCGCTCCGGCTGCGCCCGCCCGCCCGCTTCAGGGCAAGGTCAGCGCCCTGCTCAACACCCGCAAGATCGACCAGAACCAGGTCGGTCTGCTCATCGTGGACCTCACCCGCGATGAGACGCTCGCCAGCGTCGAACCCACCCGCGCGATGATCCCCGCGAGCAACCTCAAGCTCGTCACCACCGCCGCGGCCCTGGGCGTCCTTGGCCCGGACTTCCTCTTCCAGACCCGCCTGCGCGTCATCCCCCCGGACGCCTGGGCCCAGGACGCCGACCTGGGCGACGAGATCGCCGGCTACCGACAGGCGCCCGCCATCGTCGTCCAGGGCGACGGCGATCCAGCCTTCGTCGACCCCGACCTCATGCAACGCTTCGGATATGGCCAGGACGTCCGCGACATCGAGCAGTTCCTCCAGCTCTGGGTACGCTACATCAAGGAGGCCGGCGTCCAGCGCGTCTCGCACATCTTTGTGGATGACCGCGTCCTCGACCGCCAGTTCGTACACCCCAGCTGGCCGGTCAACAACCTCAACGAGTGGTACTCCGCGCAGGTCGCCGGGCTGAGCTTCAACAACAACTGCATCGACGTCTACGCCTCACCCGCACCGACCGTCGGCGAAAGCCCTCTGATCCGCCTCAGCCCCATCATGCCCTTCCTGCGCGCCAGCAACAACGCCCGAACCGCCACCACCGATACCTTCTGGATCAACCGTCCGCAGGGATCAAACCACCTGACCTTCTTCGGCAACGTCAAGACGCACCGCACCAGCCCCACTTCGATCACCATGCACGATCCGCCCATGCTCTTCGGTGAGGTTCTCGCCCACCGCCTCACGGAGGCTGGCATCGAGGTTGCGGGCTTCGGCAGGCCCGGTGACGGACAGCAGCTTCCCGACGGACGCACCATCCACATCGTTCAGACCGACCTGCCCACCGTCCTCACCCGCTGCAACAAACGATCGCAGAACCTCTACGCAGAGGCCCTGCTCAAACGCATGGGCAGGCACATCACCGGCGCCCCCGGAAGCTGGGAGACCGGCGGGGCGGCCATCCGCCAGTTCCTCCAGCAGCGCCTCGGAACCCGAGCCGCCGCCATCCGCATCGCCGACGGCAGCGGGCTGAGCCGTGACAACCGCATCAGCGCCGGCGCCCTGGTAGCCCTTCTCGCCGCCATGCATGAGGACTCCACCCTCGGCCCGATCTACCGCCAGACCCTGGCTGTCGGCGGGCAGGACGGAACCCTCGCCAACCGTTTCAAGAAACCCCTGGCCGGAACCATCCACGCCAAAAGCGGCTACATCAACCGCGTCTCGGCGCTCAGCGGCTACTACATCCTCCCCGGCGAGGAGGGCGAGCGCGAGCACGTCGTGGCCTTCAGCTTCCTCTTCAACGACTTCCAGCCACCCGTCCACGTCCACCACCTGCGTCAGCTCCAGGACGACCTCGTCGGCGTGATCGAGGAATACATCGCCGCCCGCCGCAAGACCGCGGTGGGGGGGTGAGGGGGGCAATGACCAATGACGAAGTCCGAATGACGAATGCACGAAGAGGACGGCAGCAGCATTGAGTGCAACCTCCTTGACAGTGGGGCGGGCGTCTCGCCCGCCATCAGGCCGAAGGCCTGAAAAGACAACACATTGCGGCCCCACCCCGGTGGGAATTTGCGGCTTCGCCGAAATGGCGGGCGAGACACCCGCCCCACCTTTTCTTGATTCTCCTGTTTGGTGGCGACGAGGCGCAGCGCGGCGGCGCCAAATCTCTTCGTCTCTTCGTCTCTTCATCTCCTGCTCCACCTCCCCCCATCCCTCCTATAATCAGGCAGTCGCATTCCCCAGGAGCCTGCATCCCCATGCTCTGGCAACCGCCGCTGCCTGAAAAGTACACCGCCATGACGGACGACCAGCTCGCCGCCGCGATCACCGCGCGCAAGGCCGAGCTGGGGCACGACCTGGTCATCCTCGGCCACCACTATCAGCAGGATGATGTCATCCAGTTCGCGGATTTTACCGGGGACAGCTTCAAGCTCTCCCAACTCGCCGCCGAGCGGGTCAAGGAAGTCGGCGCCAAGTACGTCATCTTCGCCGGGGTTCACTTCATGGCCGAATCGGCGGACATCCTTACCCCCGAAGGCACCGTCGTCATCCTCCCGGATCTCGGCGCCGGATGCTCCATGGCCGACATGGCCGACTACGATGACACCCTCGACGCCTGGCAGCAGCTCACCGAGGCGCTCGAAGGCGAAAACGTCCGCCTGGTTCCCATCTGCTACATGAACTCCTCAGCCGCCATTAAATCCTTCTGCGGCGAGCACGGCGGGGCGGTCTGCACCTCCAGCAACTGCGAGAAAGTCTTCACCTGGGCGCTTGCCGGGGGCGACACGCCCCTGCGCCCCGGCGAACAGGTCAAGATCCTCTTCATCCCCGACCAGCACCTCGGCCGAAATACCGCCGCCGCCATGGGTTATGACCCCGTCACCCAGATGGCCGTGTGGGATCCCAAACACGTCGCCGGCCTGGGCGGCCTCGATGAAGAGACCGTCCGCCGCGTCACCTTCCTTCTCTGGAAGGGACACTGCTCAGTTCATAAGCTCTTCCGTCCCGAGCACGTCGATCAGATCCGCGCCGAGTCGCCGGATGTCACCGTCATCGTCCACCCCGAATGCTGCTACGAGGTCGCCCAGAAGGCCGATCTCACCGGCTCGACCGAGGGCATCCTCAAGACCCTCCGCGCCGCCGAGCCGGGCACGCGCTGGGCCGTGGGCACCGAGGTCCACATGGTCCATCGCCTGGCCACCGAGGCCGCGAAGCGCGGCGTCGAGGTCAAAATGCTCTCAGGCTGCCAGTGCCTATGCACCACCATGTACCGCATCGACATGCCGCATCTGCTGTGGGTGATGGACAACCTGGTCCAGGGCAAAGTCGTCAACCAGATCAAAGTCCACCCCCACGTGAAGCAGTGGGCGCTCACGGCCTTGGAACGCATGCTGCGGATCACGGCCGCCCCACAGGGCAACGCCCACGGTGACACCCTGGGCGCCGTGCCCGCGCGAAGCGTGGGCATGTGATCGTCCAATGGACGATCCGGGCACGCCCGGCAGATTCGCAGCCCCAGTTCCAGGCCCCATCCTCAGTTTGGAAGCCACGTGGCCGCCGTCATGCACCCCGGCGCAGGAACGCGTTGCAACCAGTGTTGCATTCCACTGGAATTCCAGTAGAATACGTGGAGCACCGGTCGCCCCCGCGACACTGGAACTGGTTTTCCCACATCGGACTCCGCGATGCGTACGGCCCGAAAGACCATCGGAACAGATCTCAGCCGCAAGGCCTACGACCATATCCACCGGTCCATCCTCAGCGGATCGCTCCCCCAGGGCGCCGTCGTCTCCGAATCGTCGCTCGCCCGGCAGATCGGCGTCAGCAGGACGCCCGTCGGTGAAGCGATCCGGCAGCTCGCCGCCGAGGGGCTTGTCGAGCAGATCCCCCGCTTCGGCACGGTGGTCCGCCGCATCGATCGGCGTGAACTGACCGAGCTGTACGAATTGCGCCTGGTGCTCGAGTGCCACGCCGCCTCGCGCGCCGCACAAACGATCTCGCCGATGCGGCTGGCGCAGCTTCAAGCCGTCTGCAAGGTCATCGAAGAGGTCGTCCGCGAAGCGCCCACCCGCGCGGACGGCGAGATCGAAGAGCGGTTCCTGCAGCGATTTCTTCCCGCGGACATGGCCTTTCATCTGCTGGTGATTCGCGCCTGTGAGAATCGTCGGTTGATCAAAGTCGTTCACGAGACGCGCACCATCTCCCGCATCTTTCAGTTGCGAAGACATCGCCACGATCTGTCGGTCGTCGCGCAGGCCCACCAGGCCCATCTCCTGATTCTCGACGCCCTGCGCCGCCGCGACGGCGAAGCGGCGCGAAACCTCATGGCCGAACACATCCAGACAAGCCTTCAATACGCGCTCGACGGAATCGACCATACCGCACATCTTCCGGCCGATGATGTCCTGGATTCCATCGACCTTCCGCAGGAGGTTCGCCGCCAGATCGAGACGAGCGAACAGTTCATCGCATCCGACGGCGCCTGAAGCCTGATTGAATCCCCTGTCTTTCTCTGCCGGCGATACCCGGATCAGGAGCACGACCATGCGACACCGCAAAGCATTCACTCTGATCGAACTGCTGGTGGTCATCTCGATCATCGCGCTGCTCATCGCGCTGCTGCTCCCGGCCCTGGGTCAGGCCAAAGAGGCCGCCCGGCGAACGCTGTGCCTCTCCAACACCCGGCAGATCGGCATCGGCTTCACCGGTTATGCCCAAGATCATGAGGGCCTCGTCCCGCCGCTGATGACCGGCACGATCGCCTTCTGGGCCGACAACCTGCTGCCCTACCACGAGGGCGGAAGCGCCTACGTCTGCCCGACCTCCACCGGCGTCAACGCCCTGGGGCGGCGCATCGACCACTTCATCGGTTCGCGCGGCGACAACGGCTCGTCGCGCATGACCGGATCGGACCCGGCCGAACCCTTCGGCACGTTCGATTACGCCCTCAATTTCGCCACCTTCGGGTACATCGTCAACAACACCGGCGCGCTCGGCGGCTTCGGAAGGCCGGTCAAGCTCGAAGGCCCCTGGGACACCAACATCAGCACCCACCTTCCGCGCGGGCGGCAGGTCATCACCGTCGGCGCGGGCGCCTACAACCCCAGCGCCGTTCTGGTCGTCGGCGAAGGCGCGCTCACGCCCGACCGGCAGTACGCCTCGATCCTCGATCCCGGACAGGCCCAGTTCGGGTGGGCGAACACACGCAACGAAGGAACCTCCCGCCGCCACGACATGGGCTTCATGGCCACCTGGGCCGACGGACACGGCTCGTACGTCGGCATGGCCGACTTCCTCAACCACGGCGAGTGGTGGGGGCCGGGCGCTTCGGGCTACGACATCGGCGTCCCCGGATATGGGCCCTGGCAACCGACCCTCCCGTTCCCCGAAGGTCCAGCCGGCACACCGCCAGCCGGCGGACGCGGACCGTCCTCGCGGGGGTGAGGCCCGCTTCGCATCGGATGTCCCTCGCAACGTTTCACACCGCTTCAAGGCAGGTGATGGAGATACCTCATGCAGCACTTTCGATCCTGTCTGTTCATCGGGATTCTGATGATCCTCACGCTCACCCCGCGCCTCGTCGCCGGGGCGCCGGACATCGACTTCGCGCAGATCGCCCCCGGCGAGTTCACACGAGGCGACGACCAGGGTCAGTGGGATGAGAAGCCCACGCACTCCGTCGTTATCACGCGAGGCTTTGAGATCTCCCTCGCGCCGATCACCTACGCGCAGTATGAATACTTTGATGCCGATCACCGCCGAGTGCGCGTCCCGGCGAACATCCAGGCCGGCAACGATGATCCCGTCGTCTTCGTAAGCTGGTACGACGCCGCGGCCTACTGTCGCTGGCTGACCGATGCCACCGGCGAGATTCACCGTCTGCCCACCGAGGTCGAGTGGGAGTTCGCCCGCAAGAGCCGCCCCGAACTTTTTGAGGGCGACGTGCGCGTCGAGAGCTGGTGCTACGACTGGTACGGGCCGTATCCAGAAAGCTCGCAGACGGATGCCCTGGGCCACACGACCGGTGACGCCCGCGTCGTTCGGGGCGGCCCCTTCCGCGCCGCCGATGATCTGCCCCATCCGACCAACCGCCTCTCCAACCTGCCCGCCGATCGCAACCGCCTGGTCGGCTTTCGCATCGTGCGGGGGGAGCTGCCCGACGGTTTCAGGATCAAGGAGCGCGCCACACCCCGATGGGCACGAGAAGTGACCAAGAGTCCGCATGACTGGAAACCCACCGTGGACATGTCGCGGCCGTTCTTCGCCGAGCCTGTGCCGTACGTGAAGATCCCCGCCGAGCTCGCCGGCGGGCCGCTTTTCACCGAACACAACCATGATCCCGCCCTGACGTACTGCGACAACGGCGACCTGCTGGCGATCTGGTACTCCTGCATCCGCGAGCAGGGTCGCGAACTTTCCATCGCCGCCAGCCGCTACCGCCGCGCGACGCAAACCTGGGATGAGGCCGACCTCTTCTGGGACGTCGCCGGACGCAACGATCACGCTCCGGCGCTCTGGAACGACGGCAAGGGCAGGCTCTACCACTTCAA
Source organism: Phycisphaeraceae bacterium (assembly GCA_041747335.1). Taxonomy (GTDB): domain Bacteria; phylum Planctomycetota; class Phycisphaerae; order Phycisphaerales; family Phycisphaeraceae; genus JBGTFI01. Next base: position 6,567 of record JBGTFI010000486.1, read on the forward strand.
CGGCATGGGCGTCGATACCGGCTGGGGTGAGCTGGCGCTCGTCATGCGCACGAGCGATGACCACGGCGCGACCTGGTCGGCCGCGCGCATCCTCGATGCCCGCCACGGCCTGCACAACATGCCCATTCCCGGCGTCTTTCAGACTTCCGCGGGAAGCATCATCCTCACCTGCGACGCTGTCACCGGCGGGCACGGCGGCAGTGTCATCCACGTCAGCGATGATGCCGGCCGAACCTGGCGCAAACCGGCTGAGGGCAAACCCTCGCCCACCTTCAAGCCCAGCCACAGCGGCGCCTGGATTGCGGGCATCCACGCGGGGGTGGCCGAGCGTTCCGACGGCGCCCTGATCGCCCTTGGCCGGGGCGACAGCATCGACGGCCAAATGCCCAGGAGCCTCTCCACCGATGGCGGCGACACGTGGACCTACTCCGCCTCACCCTTCCCGCCCATCGCCGGCGGCCAGCGCCTGGTCCTCAAGCGCCTGGCCGAGGGGCCGCTGCTGCTGATCTCCTTCACCCCCGGCTCCACATTCACCGATGCGAACGGGAAGGAGTTCACCGGCAAGGGCATGTTCGCGGCGCTCTCGAACGACGACGGCGAAACATGGCCCGTCCAAAAACTCCTGACCGATGGCGTCCGCCGGGAGCTTGACGGCCTGGCGCACACCGACCTCTTCATCATGGACCCCACCCACGCCGAACCCAAGGGCTACCTCGCCATCGAGCAGACCCCCGACGGCATGATCCACCTGATCAGCAGCGGCATCCACTACCGCTTCTACCACGCCTGGCTGATGCAGCCCAACGCGCCGCCGCGGGGGTGACGCGGCTAGAATCCTTTGATCCGACCGGACTTGCGACGCCGCGCGCGGCGGCGTCACGGTCGCGCCGATGGCTGATGCTCGCGCCAGGAGGTGGTCCATGATGCGTCGCAGAGGTTCGAGCGAGGCCGCGTGGCGAATTTGCGCGGCCGTGGGGCTGATCGTCTTTTCGATGGGCG
>JBGTFI010000487.1:0-6312 GCA_041747335.1 Phycisphaeraceae bacterium
CGCGCGGGCGGCCTCGAACCGCCCCTGACGAAGCAGGGCAGCCATGTGGTCGAGCCGACGAAGGGAAGCCGGATTGTTCGTGCGAAGCCAGAACCAGGCCCGCTCGAACACGATCGTCAACCCCAGAAGACTGAGCGCAAGGAGCGGCCACATCACCACGCCCCCGCGCAGCATCAGGTCGATCAGGGTGTCGAAGAGGGGTCTAAGCATGGGGGCGGGTAGTTTACCAGCCCGGTGCGTGCGGGTGATTCAGGACATGAACGACGAAGCCCCGATGAGGGAAAGTGAGGGATCAGGAAGAGGCAAGACCGGCGAACCGACGGCCTCGGTCAGCCCGTCCGAAAGACCTCCGTTACGGGGAGGGAGAAACCGGGCATGAGCTCAGGTTCGCGGACCGTGCCATCCATGTGAAAGATGACCGGATCCCGGTTGCCACGATGGACCGTGATGGTGGCGGCGTCCGGATCCACGACCCACACGGCCGTACATCCCGCGGCGATCCACTGGCGCACCTTGTCGGCGACCTGGGAGGGGCGATCGTTCGACGAGACAACCTCGACGGCCAGATCCGGCGGGCCTTCAAAAAAACCCTGCACGCGCGCGGCCGGCACACGCTCGCTGCGAACCATAGCCACATCCGGAGCACGGACGGTGTCAGGGTCGCGCGCGAGGACATAGCCGGTCTCCGCGCCGGTGACCACGCCCAGACCTCGGCTTTCGATGAACGTGGCGAGCGCGACAGTGATTCGTACGACGATCCGCCCGTGTTCGAAACCGGAAGGGGACATCATCATGAGTTTGCCGCGCAGGAGTTCGCATCGACCCAGATCCGGAGCTTCGCGGAACAGCTCGTCGGCGGTGATGATGCGTGGTTTGGAGATCATGGCTTAGCGGAATTCTAGGCAGGGAAAGGCTGTCAGCCACATGCCCACGATTCACGAGGCCATGGCGCCCAACCCGGTCCATCCGCAGAACCCGCCGCCCCCCTTACGCCGTCGAGAGCTGCAGCATCGCCAGCGCCTGGCGCACGATGTCCTGCGCGGACAGGCCGCAGTAGGCCATGACCTCTTCGGGGGTTCGGCCGCTCTTGGGAATGCGGCGGACGTGCATCTGCTGGACGTTGAACCCGTCACCGCTGGCGGAAACGACGTCCGCCACGGCGCTCCCGAACCCGCCGCCGTAGTTGTCCTCCAGTGTGATGACCATCCCGTTGTTGTCGTTGGCCAGGTCCAGGATCGCCTCGGGGTCGAAGGGGATCGAGTAGAGGTCCACCAGCGTCGCGTCGACGCCCTCGGTGTCGAGCTTCTCGATGGCCTTGTTCGCCTCGTGGACCATGTACCCGGAGGCGACGATCAGCAGATCGCGCCCTTCAGACAGGACCTCGTGTCCGCCCAGGCGGAAGGTGTCGTTGTCGCCGTAGAGGAACTCGAGGTTCGGCCGCAACGTGCGCATGTAGCACGGGCCTTCGTACTCGGCCATGGCCAGGGTCAGGGCGTAGGCCTGGTATGCGTCCGAAGGCTGAAGGACGTAGAAACCCGGGTTCCCCTTATGATTGCGCATGGTGGCGAAGGACCGGAACCACGCGATGTCCGGCAGCGACATCTGGCTCGGACCGTCCGCCGCCAGCGAGATGCCCGCGTGCGATCCGACGATCTTGAGGTTCGCGCCGCTGTTGACGGCCATCTCGATCTGGTCGTACGCGCGGGTGACGAACTTGGCGAACGTCGAGGCGAAGGGGATCTTCCGGGCGGCGGAAAGCCCCGCCGCGACGGAAAACATGTTCTGCTCGGCGATGCGGCACTCGAAGAAGCGATCCTTGAGCGCGGGATCCTTGAAAAAGTCCTCCGCGTGGGTCGAGTTCTTGACGTCCGCATCCAGGGCGACCAGGCGGGGGTTGGCGTGCCCAAGGGCGCGCAGCGCCACGCCGTAGGCCCGGCGGGTGGCGCACTTGCCCCCGGTGATGAGCTTCTCCAGTCCGAACTGCTTGCAGGCCTCGGCGAACCCCGGCGGGGTCGTGGCGGCCGCGTCATCAGACTTGCGGGGAGACATCAGGCCGATCTTGAGCGCCACGTCCGCGATCGCACCGAGCTTCCGCGCCGTGGCGTCGAGCTCCTCGATCGCCTGGTTGAGCGCATCGCCCTCGGCCGGCTTGCCGTGGTGTCCGTCGCCCTGCTGGGAGGGACTGCCCCAACCCTTGACCGTGTTGGCGACGATCGCGACGGGCGTCCCCTTGGGATCGAACTGGTGTTGGGCGTGGAGTGAAAGGGCTTCCTGAATGGCGGTGGGGTTGTGCCCGTCGATCAGCAGCACCTGGTATCCAGCGCCTTCAAGCTTCTTCTTGAGCGTCTGCGCCGACTGCTGGGGGCTGACCTTGTCGGACTGGGCGTACACGTTGCAATTGAACATGGGGCAGACGGCCCGCAGGTCGTAGTCGACGATGAAGTCAAGCGCTTCGGCGATCTGCCCTTCACGCGATTCGCCGTCTCCGATGATGCAGAAGACCCGGCGGTCGATCCCATCGACTTTCGCGGCCGCGGCGATGCCCGCGGCGACGGACAAGCCCTGCCCGAGGGAACCGGTCGCGGCGTCGAAGAAGGGAAAACCCTCCACCGGGTTGGGGTGGCCGTCCACCACCGAGTCGATGGCCCGCAGGGCCATGGCGTCCTCGCGGGTCATCGGGCGGCGGCGGTCCTTGTCCTGACCGATGGCGACGCCCAGGTCGGCGCAGGCGGCGTAGACGATCGGGACCGCGTGCCCCTCGGAAAGCACCAGGCGATCGCTCATGGGGTGGTCGGGGTTGGCCGGTTCCCAGCGCATGTGCTGGTACATCAGGACTGTGGTGAGGTGCGCCAGGCTCGCGGCGGTGGTGGGGTGTCCGGAACCCGCGGCGGCGGTCATGTCATAGCTGAGCTTGGCCAGCTCGACGGCTTTGGCGTGGATGGTCGAATCAAAGGACATGGCGTATTCCCTGCATGAGTCGGATTAGTGGCGTGAGTCACGATTGCAAGCCGGGCATTATCATCGGTTAGGCGCGGGCTGGCAAACCAGAAGAGAAACAAGTAGGGATCGGTGGATGGGGAAGGTGGAGGCGGCTGGCAGGGCGTTTGCTGTTTTTTCGGCATTACGCTATCAATACAGTTCCACGAACTCTTTTTCTTGATTGGTGAGGATTCAGACGAATGGCGGCGAACTACAGCAACGGCACGCATCTTTTCACAAGCGAATCGGTCTCGATGGGACATCCGGACAAGGTTTCCGACCAGATCTCCGACGCGGTGCTCGACAGCCTTATCGCGGAAGACCCGATGGTCCGGTGCGCCTGCGAAACTCTTTGTACGACGGGACTTGTGGTCGTCGCCGGCGAGGTGACGGTTCACAACGACAAGGCCATCAAGGCGCTCGATAACATCGAACAGACGGTGCGGCAGACCCTGCGCGAGATCGGTTATACGGACCCCGCGATGAAGTTCGACGCCGAGAGTTGCGCCGTCATCCGCACGATCCACGGGCAGTCGGCCGACATCGCCCGCGGAGTGGACGAAAAGAAGAAGGAGGAGGGGGCGGGCGACCAGGGATTGATGTTCGGATTTGCCTGTCGGGAGACGCGCGAGCTGATGCCCCTGCCCATTCACCTGGCGCATCGCCTGGTCGAGCAGCAGGCCAAGGTCCGCGAGAAGGGAACGATCCCCGGTCTGCGGCCGGACGCCAAGAGCCAGGTCACGGTCGAGTACCACGGGAACCGGCCGATCCGGATTCACACCGTGGTGCTCTCCACCCAGCACACGCCGCAGTGGAACGGCGCGAAGAAGCAGGCGCAGCTCAAGAAAGAGGTCATCCGCCACATCATCGAGCCCTGCATGCCCAGGGAGCTGTACGACCCGAAGAAGGTGGTGTTTCACGTGAACCCGACCGGTCAGTTCGAGATCGGCGGACCGCACGGGGACACCGGTCTGACCGGCCGAAAGATCATCGTGGACACCTACGGCGGGCGAGGCTGCCACGGGGGCGGCGCGTTTTCGGGCAAGGATCCGACCAAGGTGGACCGCTCCGCGAGCTACATGGCCAGGTACATCGCCAAGAACCTCGTGGCGGGCGGTCTGGCGGACGTCTGCGAGGTGCAACTCGCCTACGCGATCGGGGTGGCCGAGCCGCTGAGCGTGCTGGTGGACACCCAGGGGACGGCGAAGGTGGATGAGGCGAAGATCAGCAGGCTGGTCCGGGAACACTTCCCGCTCACGCCTTCGGGGATTATCCGTCATCTGGACCTTCGCAAACCGATCTACAAGAAGACGGCGCGTCACGGCCACTTCGGCCGCGGCGGCTTCTCATGGGAAAAGACGGACCTGGCGGGGAAACTGGCCAAGGCGGCGGGGCTTTGATGGCCGGCGGGGGACCGGGCTCACGCCGGTCCGATCGCGGTCGATAAAGCGCACATGCGAACCAAGAAGGGCATTCCGGTCTCGCCAGGCATCGCGATCGCCCGCGCGTTCGTGGTGGACGCGGCGGATCAGCCGATTCCACGCCGATCCGTGCCCGAGTCGGCCGTTCCGGGCGAGGTCGCCCGCCTCGAGCACGCGCTTGCGTCCAGTTGCGAGGCGATTGAGCGCGAGCGCGAAGTCGTCGAGCAGCGGGTGGGCAAGGAAGTCGCCGGCATCTTCAACTGGCACCTGGGGATGCTGCGAGACAAGACGCTGCGCGAGCGCTTCGAGAAGATGATCCGGGAGGAGAAGGTGACCGCGGAGTACGGAGTGTTCTCGGTGATGCGGCAGTACGCCAGGGATCTGCGGGAGATCGGCGAGGCGCGCTGGCGCGAGCGCGACACGGACATCTGGGATCTTGAGAAGCGCGTGCTGGGGCAGCTCATCGGGGAGACGAGGCAGGAGCTCGAACACCTGGACCACGAGGCGATCCTCGTCGCCTACGACCTGACCCCAAGTCAGACCGCGGCGCTCGACAAAACGAAGATCAAGGGCATCGCCACCGACGCGGGGGGCAGGACCAGCCACACGGCCATCCTCGCGCACGCCCTGGGGATCCCGGCCGTGGTGGGGCTGGGGAACATCACCTCGCAGGTGAGCACCGGGGCGATGATGATCCTCGACGGGCAGCACGGGGCCGCGATCATCAAGCCGCACGCCGAGCACCTGATGGAGTACCGTCAGCGCCTGGAGAGGATCGAGGCGTTCGAGCTGCGCCTTGGCGAGTCCGCCAAGCTCCCGGCCGTGACGCGCGACGGGACGGAGATCGTCATCGGCGCGAACATCGAGTTTCCCGGGGAGATCGCCATGGCCCTCGAGAAGGGCGCGACGGAGATCGGGCTTTACCGTACGGAGTTCCTGTTCCTGGCCTCGCCCACGGCCCCGACGGAGGACGAGCAGTTCGAGGCGTACCGGGAGGCGATCCGGGCGCTCGACGGGCGGATGCTGACGATCCGCACCCTGGACCTCGGGGCGGACAAGGTGGTGGGATTCATCGCGCCGGGCCGGCCCGAGGCCAACCCGTTCCTGGGCTGCCGTTCGATCCGCCTTTGCCTTCAGAACCTGCCGCTTTTCGAGACGCAGCTGCGGGCCATCCTCCGCGCCAGCGTGGAGGGTCCGGTGCGGATCATGTTCCCGCTGATCAGCAACGTGATGGAGCTTCGCCAGGCGAAGATGATCCTCAGCGAAGTGCGCGACGACCTGAGCGAGTCGGGCACTCCCTTCAGGGAGGACATCCAGGTCGGGATCATGATCGAGGTTCCCTCGGCAGCCCTTCAGGCCAGAACCCTCGCCAGGGAGGTGGACTTCTTCAGCATCGGCACGAACGACCTGATTCAGTACACGCTCGCGGTGGACCGGGCCAATGTGCGCATCGCCAATCTGTACACTGCGGCGCACCCGGCGATCTACATGCTCGTGCGGGACGTGGTCCGCGCGGCGAACCGGCATAAGATTGACGTGAGCCTGTGCGGCGAGATGGCGGGGGAGCCGGAGTTCACCCTTCTGCTCCTGGGCCTGGGCCTTCGTAAAATGTCGATGACCCCGCCCGCGATCCCGGAGATCAAGCGGATCATCAGCAAGGTGACGATCGACAAGTGCAGGCGAGTGGCGAGGAAGGTGGGAACCTTTGATTCCGACCGCGAGATCATCAACTATCTTCGCGAAGAGACGAGCAGAATACTGCCCGAGGTGTACGACGGAAGGTCCGTCGCATCCTGACTTCGGGCATCATGGACAGAGGGTTCGGCCTCGCGCCCAGGAGGGGCGGGGACGGGCCGACAACCATCGGAGCCGCGCCAGGACCGCCGATCGCGCCGGCGGACGCCAGAGGGCT
>JBGTFI010000488.1:0-2474 GCA_041747335.1 Phycisphaeraceae bacterium
GGCCGGCAAGAGCACCTACATCCGCCAGACCGCGCTGCTGGTCGTGCTGGCCCAGGCCGGGAGTTTCGTGCCGGCCGACCGGGCGACGATCGGCGTGTGCGACCGGATCTTCACCCGCGTGGGGGCCGACGACGCGCTGCACCGCGGCCAGTCGACCTTCATGGTCGAGATGACCGAGACGGCCAACATCCTCAACAACGCCACGACGGACTCTTTGGTGATCCTCGACGAGATCGGTCGCGGCACCTCCACCCTCGACGGGTTGAGCCTGGCGTGGGCCATCGCCGAGTGCCTGACGGGTGACGAGGACCACCCCGGCCCGCGGACGCTCTTCGCCACCCACTACCACGAGATCACCGAGCTGGAAGAGAAGCTCGCCCCGCGCGTCCGCAACCTGCACGTGGCCGTGCGCGAGTGGACCACCGACGACGGCAAGCAGGAAATCGTCTTCCTGCACTCGATCCGCCCGGGCAAGGCCGACCAGTCCTACGGCGTGCACGTGGCCGAACTGGCCGGCGTGCCCAGGCCGGTGACGAGCCGGGCCCGGGAGATCCTCGGGGCCCTTTCCGTCCAGCACGCCCGGATGGACACGACGAAGGTCCAGTCCCCAAAGAAGCCCCGCGAATCGGCCCAACTGGGCCTGTTCACCGAGTTCCTGCCCCACCCGGCGGTGGACGAGCTGCGTGAACTCAAGCTCGACGCGATGACGCCGATGCAGGCGTTTGATGCGTTGCGGAGGTTGAAGGATCAGGCCGTGTCGGAAGGCTGAACCGGCGCCCGCCACGCGGCCCCGCACTCGGGGCAGACCACGCAACCGTCGGGTTCGGGCGGGATGCCGCCCAGGCCGTGCACGCAGCCGGGGCACAGGTCGTACTCGAGCAGGGCGTCCCGCGCGTGCTCAGGGCTGCGCCAGGCCATGCAGTATGTCATCATCGCCATGGGCAACCCGAACATCACGGCCATGAACAGGAGCATCGCGAGATCGAACCACCCATAGCTGAAGTGGAACATCCCCGACGAGAAGGACACCGTGAAGTAAAGCGACATCAGCAATCCGTAAGCCAAGCCGGTCAGCAACCCGATACGGATTGACTGTCTCCTGGTAGCCCGACACGCCCGCGACGCGAGCAGCCACGGGTCGATCCGGGACGCCTTGGACGCCTCCCGGATCTGGCAACACCTCCAGCGTTTCCCCCGCGCATCCGTGATCGAGTTCCAACGCGTTTGCATCAGGGCTGGTCCTTCCACGCATCCGAGCGGTGCGCGGGGCCGGCCCGCCACGCCGCCCCGCACTCCGGGCAGACCACGCAGCCGTCAGCCTGAGCGGGGGTTCCCTCGATGTGAAAGGCACACGCTGGACATTTACCCAACTTAATAAGGGCCGGAACAACCTTGGACACCCGGTACCATGTCACGCCAGATATGGCAAGGGCGACGAGATATGCAAGGAGCGCTGCGATTGCAATCATCGCAAGGAGAGCTTCGAGCACTTCGTCGGGCGGCCACCGCTCTATCAACCACCCGATTGCCAGCAGCGGTGCAAGAGCCGCTAGCCAAAGCAGCCAGCATTCATAAAAGCACCGAAGCCGGGTTGTCATCGCTCCGGACTGGATCAAATCTGAACGCAAGAGTCCTGAACTCACCGCATCCTGGACGGATATCAGTTCAAAATACGCATTGCGATCATCCTTGATTTGTCGGCGTCGATTACGCAACTACCATCTCCATGCACCCGTAGTCTAGAGCCCGGAGGACCACCCATGCCCCTGACCGATTATCTCACCCTCGGCCGCTCCGGGCTGCGGGTCTCGCCTTTCTGCCTGGGCACGATGACCTTCGGGGAGGACTGGGGCGCCGTCGGCACCACGGTCGAGGAGTCCCGCGACGTGCTCGCGGCCTATCTCGACCGGGGCGGCAACTTCCTCGACACGGCCAACATCTACACCAAGGGCCACTCCGAGAAGATCATCGGCGATTACTTCATGGAGCACCCGGCCCGGCGCGACCGCGTCGTCATCGCCACCAAGTTCTGCGGCAACATGCACCCCGGCGACCCCAACGGCGGCGGGGCGGGGCGCAAGGCCATCCACCACCAGGTCCACGACTCGCTGCGACGCCTGCGGACCGACCACATCGACCTGCTGTGGTGCCACTTCTGGGACCGGCACACGCCGCTGGAAGAGACCATGCGGACGATGGACGACCTCGTCCGCCAGGGCAAAGTCCGCCATATCGGCTTCTCCGACCACCCGGCGTGGGTGTGCGCCAAGGCCAACGGGCTGGCCGCCCTGCACGGCTGGGAGCCGCTGGCGGCCATCCAGATCGAGTACTCCCTCCTGCAGCGCACGCCCGAGGAGGACCTGATCCCGATGGCCATGGACCTCGGCCTGGGCGTCACGCCGTGGTCGCCCCTGCGGGGCGGGGTGCTCAGCGGCAAGTTCCGGCGCGACAGCCGGCCCAAGCACGGCGACACC
>JBGTFI010000489.1:0-8589 GCA_041747335.1 Phycisphaeraceae bacterium
GACCCGGCCGCCGGGCGACGCCACGCCTCCTTCCGGCCCGCGGCTGGCTTCGATCAACAGCGCGCGCGGCAGGATCAGCGTCGCGATCTCGGCATCGCCGAACTCCCTGAGCAGAGAGAACACGCTGCGGTCCAACGGCTCGTTCCAGAGGTTCTGGCGTGAGTCGAAGTAGCCCGAGACGCAGGCCGCGTCGATGCGCGGATCAATCGCGGCGGCGTACATCGCGAGAAGCCCGCCTTCTCCGTAGCCGATCACGCCGATCCGTGCTTCGTCATCGCTCGCAAACCAGTCGACGGCGGCGAGGATCTTCTGCACTTCGTAGCCGATGACATGCCGCCCGAGCACATACGCCGGGCGGAAGAGCAGCTCGCGGCCGCTGATCGGCTGACGCGAGTAGCCTCGATAGCCTTCTCGGCCGCGCACTTCAACGGTACGATCGATCAACACGGGCACGATGACCCGGCAGCCGCTCTCGGCGAGACGCCGGGCGAACTGCGACTCCTCGGCGATGCCGGGCACCAGACCGACGAGCTGCTCGGGCGTCTGCGCGCAATCGGGAACGGCGACGACGTTGGCGATCGGCTTGCGGGACTTCGGCTCCAGCAGAAGACCCTCACCATGCACATCGCCGAACGCCGGCCACCGCACCGCGAAGATGTCATAGCCCTCGCCCTCGCCCACGAGCGCGGGCTCATCAACCGTCGCGATCAGGTGCGGCGCAAGGAAAGGCTCACGCTCATCGCATGCACCGATGACGCGGGCCAACCGCTCGCGATTGGGCTCGATCGACCGTTCGTACGCCTGCGGCGAGGAGAAGTCGCGCTGCCAGTACTTCGCGCGGGTTTCAACCGAGCGTGCGATCTCGGCGGAAATGATGGCGTCCCAGTTGCCCACTCCTCCCGCGTCGCGGGCGAGCGGGGCCGTGCCGGGCAGGTGCGCGGCTTCATCAGCACGCGCCACAGGCGTGACGGCGCCCAACACAACCAGCGAACCGGACAGAATGAAAAGCCGCACAATGCCGCGACACAACTGCATGGGTGGAATCCTGAGAGGCCGATACGGCCGCATCGGCCGGTACTGCAACACACAACGTGATGCCCGCCTGAGAGCACTCACTCCGGATCGCGCCCCGGGGACGCTGGGCCTCGGGTGCGGGGAAACATCATGCCCGAGTCGGCCCGGGTTGCCGGGTGAAGTTAGGATCGTGAACACATGGAAGTCCGCCGGTGCGCTCGCGCCGGAATCAAGTGTGTATATCCATCGCCCGCATCGCGCGCGGTACAGCCGCTGCCGCTGCATCAGTCCACGTATATGAACTCATTGGCGTTGAGCAGCACGTGGCAGGCGTTGGCCAGGCCGTGGCGCTGCGCATAGGTCATTGTGGCGGCAAGCTCCTCCTCGGAGGGGTCGCGCTGAAGCATGAGTCGGTACGCCCCCGCGACCTGCTGGTCGAGGGTTGGAAACCGGGCTTCAAGACGGGCGGCGATGTGTTCGCACTGTCGAATGAGAAACGCGTTGTTGAGCATGGCCAGCGCCTGCGCCGCGGTGGTGGATTCGCCGCGGACCGGCACGGACGCGCCACCATCGGGGCAGTCCAGAGCCTCCATCAGCGGGTCGGGCACGGTGCGGAACAGGAACCGGTAGATCGCGCGGCGGCGATTCTCCGGAGCGTCGGGATCGAACCCGTCATAGTCCAGTCTGGGCGGCGCGCCATTGGTTCTGAACGTCGCGTCGCCGAAGTGAACAAACTGAATCGCGGCCGGTCCGCCCATGGTCAGGTCGATGCGATCGCTTAGTTGAAGCACCGTGTCGCGGATCACCTCGCCCGTGAGCCGGGTACGGTTCATGCGCCAGAGCAGGCGATTGTCGGAGTCCAACCGGCCGCCCATCTCCCGGAGCAGCGGGTCTTGCGGGTCGGACCGCTGCCGGTACGTCTGACTGGTTACCATCAATCGATGCAGGGACTTCAGGGATCCCTTCGCTTCATCACGTAACCAGACCGCCAGGTAGTCGAGCAGCTCGGGATGGCTCGGCACTCCGCCCATCATTCCGAAGTCGTTGGGGGTGTCGCAGATGCCCCGGCCGAAGTGGTAATGCCAGACGCGGTTGACGATCGAGCGCCAGGTGAGCACGTTGTTTTCATCACTGAGCCAGCGGGCCAGGGCGGCGCGGCGTGCGGACTCGTCGTCAGGATCGTTGACATCGAGTTCGCCGGGCAGGCCGGGCACGCGACCGAGGGCGCCCGGACCCACGAGCTCAAGGGGCTTATCGATGTCACCTCGGGCGAGCAGGTGAATCGGCCGCGGCCTGCCCGCGGGCTTGAAGCTGCCCTGCGGCGTGAACTCGTGGGTCGCCGCATAGACGAGTTGCGGCGCAGGCAGGGCGGCGAGTTCGCGCTCCACCTCGTCAGCCAGGATTCGCAGGGCCAGATCGCGACGCTGTTCGATGGTGCGATTCGCCTCTGGGATCCGAAGAAGCTCGGCGATCGGCCGTGCAATCGGCGCCAGCTCCGCATCCGAAAGCGCCTCGGTGCGGGCCCAGAGGCGGAAACGGCCGATCTGATGACCGGACTTGCCCGTGAAATCCAGATAGATCGTCAGCACCGCGCCCGCCTCGTCATGGAGCGGCTCCTTCAGCTCGAAGATCGCCTGGTGCGGCTGGTTGTAGAGCGGGTGAATGCTCCAGAACGTCTGCGGGTTCCCATCGAGCGTGTGGGAGACGACATCGCCCGCGTCCGAGTGGTCGGACCATGCCCGGATGAACTCGAGACTCGTCGCATCTTTCGATTCACCAGTCGCCGGTTGGGCGGTCGCCCGGAACTGGGCAAGGTGGAAGTTGCCGTTGTCGAACCGCCCCGGTCCACCCTGAGGCAAACGACCGTCGGGCAACGCCTCCAGGCGAAGCGCACGCACACCGCGCAGCGTCGTCCGCGCGGTGATGATGAACGTGTCTGTGTCCGGGCGCGTTCCGCCGACGAACCACGATCCATCCGCTTCGCGCGTGAAGTCCGTGCCGTCTCCGGCGGCCTCGCTGACGACATTCGTAATCTCGACCGGGCTCCATTTCGCGCCGCGCTTTGCGTAATCGGCCTCGACAGCGGCGACTTTCCCCGCCACCTGCGGTGAATCCAGCGAGGCGAGCAGCGCGGGGTCGCGCGCGTCGATCTCCCTCTTGCGCGCCGTCAGTTCATTGCGCCGCTGAGCCGTACGCGGATCGGCGTCCACGGCGCGATCCGCGCGATCCACGCCCGCGAACACCGCCTGCAGGCCGTAATACTCGCGCTGCGAGATCGGATCGAACTTGTGGTCGTGGCATCGCGCGCAATGCACGGTCATGCTCGTGAACGAGCTCATGACGGTGCTGACGATGTTGTCCCGGTCAAGGTTCCGCCCCATGCGGTGGTCGACGGTGTCCTCGCGGACTGTCACCAGCAGTGTGTCGTCCCATGGTCCGGCGGCGAGGAAGCCCAGGGCGATCGCGGCCTGTGGATCCTCGGGAAACAGCGCATCGCCCGCGACCTGCTCCTGAATGAATCGGGCGTACGGCTTGTCGTCGTTGAACGCGCGGATAACGTAGTCGCGATAGGGCCAGGCGTTCGGCCGGGCGTAGTCGTGATCGTTGCCGTGCGTGTCCGCGTATTGAACGACATCCAGCCAATGGCGGGCCCAGTGCTCGCCGTAGCGCGGCGATGCGAGCAGGCGATCGACCAGTTTCGAGTAGGCGGCGTCGAGAGAACCGGCCGCGCATTCGCTCAGGAACGCCTCGACCTCGTCCGGGGTCGGCGGCAGGCCGGTCAGGTCAAAGTAAAGCCTGCGGATGAGTGTCCGCGGATCGGCCTGCGGCGAGCGTTGCAGTCCTTCCTCATTCAGCTTCGCGTCGATGAAGGCATCGATCGGATGCCCCTGGGTGGAAGGCGGATCGGGCTTCACAAGCGGCCTGAGCGACCAAGGTCCCTCCTGAGGCGCCGGCGATGTCTCGACGCCCCATACCGAAGCCGCGACGACAAAGGCCAGACTCACCGCCAGCGAAGCGGCGAACTCAAGCGTGCGCTTCAAGCGATCGTGATGGTGAACCGGTTGGAACATGTGTCAACCTGCCGCGTCGCGCGCGAGGAGCGCTGCGACGGGAGCGTTCATGCGAGCACTTCTCTGATGACACGACCATGCACATCGGTCAAACGACGGTCGATGCCGTTGTGATAAAAGGTGAGCTCCTCGTGATGGATGCCCAGCAGGTGCATGATCGTCGCGTGGAAGTCGTAGCACGTCGTCGCACCCCTCACCGCCTTCCACGACCATTCATCGCTTTCGCCGTGGGCCACGCCCGCCTTGATGCCCGCGCCTGCGAACCACGAGACGAACGTGCCGCCGTTGTGATCGCGGCCGACGCTTCCCTGGGAGAACGGCATGCGCCCGAACTCCGTGGTCCAGATGAGCAGCGTGTCCTCGAACATCCCGCGCTGTTTGAGGTCCGTGAGCAGCGCCGCCGCGGGCTGGTCCATCGACCGGGCGATGAAGCCGAGTTCCCTCGGAATGTCACCGTGGTTGTCCCAGTTGTCCGACCCGCCCCCATGGCCGCTCCACACCTGCACGAAGCGCACACCGCGCTCGATCATGCGGCGAGCGAGAAGGCAGTTGCGTCCGAAGTCGACCGTCTCGGGCTGATCCAGGCCGTAGAGTCGTCTGGTCGCCTCGCTCTCGCCGGCCAGGTCCAGCAGGCCCGGCGCGGCGAGTTGGAGCTTCGCCGCAAGTTCATAGCTCTGCATGCGCGCGGCCAGTCGCGAATCATCCGGCCGCACCGCGGCGTGCGCTCCGTTGAGCTCCCGCAGCAGGGCCAGGCCGTCAGCCCGACTCGCCGTGACGTGACGCGCCCCCGGGGGCGCGGAGAGATGGGTGATGGGCTGATCCGCGCCCGTCCGAATGATCATCCCCTGATGATTGGCCGGGAGGAACCCGCTGCTGACCGCGCTGCGCCCGTTGTAAGGCAGGCCCCGTGAATCAGGCAGCACGACGAACGCGGGCACATTCTCGGCGATGCTGCCCAGGGCATACGAAATCCAGGCGCCCATGCAGGGGAAGCCCGGCAGCAGGAATCCCGTGTTCTGAAGGTAGGATGCGGGGCCATGCACGTTGGACGTCGATGTCATGGCCATGAGAAACGCCATGTCGTCCACGCACTGCGCCAGGTGCGGCAACGCGCTGCTCACGTAACGACCGGACTGGCCGTACCTTTTCCATGTGAACGGGCTTTTCATGATCGCGCCCGGCTCGCTGACGCTCGCCTCGACGCGCTGGCCGTCGCCGGGATCGAACGGCTGGCCGTGCAGGCGGATCAGCTCCGGCTTGTAGTCGAACAGGTCGCACTGACTGGCGCCGCCGGTCATGAAGAGCTGTATGACGCGCTTCGCCCTGGGCACATACTGCGGCGGAATCGGCGCGGCGACCGAGCGATCCCGCGCTAACAGCGATGCCAGAGCAATGCCGCCCAGGCCGCTGGTGGTGCGGCCAAGAAAGTCGCGACGAGTGCGGATGGGGGCGCTCATGTCGGATCAAGAATGAAAGGCTTCGTCATGATAGGTCCGTAGGCGGCGTGAAGCAATTATCTCTTCAAGCGTCTGGTGGTCAGGGAGTCATCCGACATTGTCCGCCCGGCGCCACCAGAGCGCCGACTGCGATCCATCGTGATAGATCTTCGAACGGAATCCCTCCAGCAGCCCAAGACTGCCATCGCCCCTCTCGTCGCCCGGCGGTGACTGTCGCACGGCCGTTGCGGCATCGTCGAAGCGTCCGACCTCGGCCGCGGCATCGATCAGCACGCGAACGAGATCGTTGTCAACCCCGGCAACGATATGCCAGCGGTCGCCCGCCTGGGCGCCCTCCGCCACGATCCAGCCCGCCAGAAACCCAAAGACGATCCGGGCCGCCCCGCGGTTCATGAGACCCCGGAGGCATCCGGCCAGTGCGGCGGTGATCCGGGAAACGGGCTCTTGCGGTGAGGGGCGCATGGCGTGGACAGGTGTTGGCGTTCAGTTCAGGCGATGATCGCCCGGATGGGCCGGCCGTAGTCGATCTCCAGTCGCGGGCGTCCGGGAATGGTGAGTTTCTCCGGCACCAGGCCAAGCTGGCGTAGGACGGTGGCATGGAGATCGGTGATGTAGTGACGGTTCTCCACGGCGTGGAATCCCAGTTCGTCCGTGGCCCCGTGAGCGATGCCGCCACGGATGCCGCCGCCGGCGAGCCACACGGAGAATCCGTAGGGATGATGATCCCGCCCGTCGGCATCCTGGGCCCCGGGTGTCCGTCCGAACTCCGTCCCCCACACAACCAGCGTTTCATCGAGCAGGCCGCGCTGCTTGAGATCCTTGAGCAGGCCGGCGATGGGAAGGTCCACCTGCCCGCAGAGCGCGCTGTGCCCTTGGCGCAAGCCGCCATGGGCATCCCATTCACCCGCGCCGCCGTTGCTGCCATGGAAAACCTGGATGAACCGCACGCCCCGCTCCACCAGCCTCCGGGCGGCCAGGCATTGCTCGCCAAAGGGTCTCGTCACCGCCTGATCGATGCCGTAGAGGCGCAAGGTGGCCTCCGACTCCTGACTGAAGGCCATGACCTCCGGCACCGCCATCTGCATGCGGAACGCCAGTTCATAGGACTTGATGCGCGCGGCCAGCGCGGTATCTTCCGGATACTCCACGGCGGACAACCGGTTGAGTCGGTCGATCAGCCCGAACTGGGCCCGCTGTTCCTCGGTGAAAACGTCCGCACCCGGTCCCGCGTAGGGTAGCGGTTTCTTCGGGTCGATGGCGAGCTGCACGCCCTGATGCTCGGGGCCCAGGTAGCTCGCGCCGTGCGCCCCGGCGCCGCCGCAGCAATCGGCGATCGGCCTGCCCATGACGACGAACTGCGGGAGGTTCTCATTGAGCGTGCCAAGCCCGTAGTGAATCCATGAACCGATCGTGGGAAACTGCCCTTCGAGAACGTGGCGACCGGTATGAAACTGAAGCTGCGCTCCGTGGTTGTTGTCGCTCGTCCACATGGAACGCACCACGGCGATGTCGTCGATGCAGTCGCCCACGTGCGGCCACCAGTCGCTCACCTCGATCCCACATTGCCCCCGCTTGCGATGGCCCACCTGCATCGGAAAGATCCTCGGCTGCACTTTGTGCACGCCCGCGACGACCTCGCGCAGGTTGGTCTTGAGGTAGGGGGAATCCAGGGTCTCCTTGAAGGGCGTCTCGTCGATGGTCTTGCCCCCGTAGCGATTCAGGGCCGGCTTGGGATCAAAGCTCTCCATGTGGCTGGTGCCGCCTACCATGAAAAGCCAGATCACACTGCGGGCTCGCGGGGCGAACTCCGGCAGTCGCGGGATCATCGCCGCTGCCGGACCACTGACGCCGGCCGCATTGGCTCGGGAGATGCCGTCCCGGGCCAGCAGCGCGCCCATCACCATGCCCGTCATTCCCATGCCGCAATCGACCAGGAAAGACCTCCGGGTGCCGGTAGCCGATTGGCTGGTGTGGTGTAGGTTGCTCATGGCTAGCGGATGGCGATGAAGTCGTTGTGGTTGAAGAGTACGAGCACCAGATTCTCCCGGGCGCGGGCCCGCGGCTCACCGGCGGCCGGCTCAGAGGCGGGTTCGCCTGCCGACGCCGGAGTAAGCCCGGAGGGATCGGACAGAAGTGCCGCCTGATCCTGGAGAAACTCGAGGCACGCTCGCGATTCCTCCGCCGACGGAGGCCGGCTGAGAATCGTGATGAAAGCCCGATCGACGAACTGCGCATCGTCCACCATCGTCTTGCCATCGGGGCCGGGCTTCGCCATGATGGATTGCGCCAGCCGCCTGGACTGCGTCTTGACCAGCACGCTGTTGGCGAGCGCCAGCGCCTGCTGGGGGACGATGCTCTCGTCCCGCTGATAGCACTCGGAGACCCCGGGGCCGTCGAATGTCCGGGTAAACTCCATCAGCTTCTCTTTGGCATGGCGGAAGTAGACGCTGCGCCGGAGCGTCAACTCCCCGGTGGTCTGATCCAGTTCCGGACCGCCCATCGTAAAGTCCATCGCTCCGCTCACATGGATCACGCTGTCCCGGACCACTTCCGCCTCGGCCCGGCGCACGTTCATGCGCCATAGCTGCACGTTGTCGGGATCTTTCGCCTCGTTCGATGCCATCCTGACGCCCCCGGATGATCTCCCCCCGGATGATTTCATGCGGTAAGCGGACGAGGTGACCATGAGCCGGTGCATGGCCTTTTGACTCCATTTCTGCCTCACAAACTCCGCGGCCAGCCAGTCGAGCAGTTCCGGGTGGGACGGAGTCTTGCCGGCCTTGCCGAAATCGAACACGCTGGACACCAGCGGTCGGCCAAAGTGCCTCATCCAGACATGGTTCATGGCCACGCGGGCCGTCAACGGATTCTCCGGCGCGGTGATCCACCGCGCCAGCGCCAAGCGGCGCCCGGTGGAGGTCCGCGGATGGACCGGCCCCAGCGGCTCGTATTCGACGGACTCTTCCGCAAGCGCCATGTGGGCGGCGGCGAGCGCTTCGCGGGCTTCCATCAGCTTCTTCTCCGCCGCGGCGATGGATTCCCTGGCC
>JBGTFI010000490.1:0-10130 GCA_041747335.1 Phycisphaeraceae bacterium
GCGCAAGGCCGCGGCGATGGCGCAGGCGATGACGGTTTTGCCCACGCCGGTGTCGGTGGCGGTGATGAACAGGCCGGGCTTTTTGAGGGGAGGGGGGAGCATGGGGGGAGGCACGAAGGTACGGAGGCACGGAGGGGCGGAGCAGAGGTTCAGGTGAGCATGGGGAGGTAGGGAACGTTTTGGGGTGGTGTCAGCGCGGGTTCCTGCTGGGGCAGGCGGATCCAGCCGGTGGCGGCGGCGGTGTGGGCGAGGTCGCCCGAACCATGCCAGGACAGCACGCGGGCCGTGCTGGTGTCGGTCAGCACTGCAGCGCGGAAAAGCTCGCGGTGGGGGTTGGGCTGAACGGGTTCCGCCAGTGGAACCAGTCGCCACGTGGGCGGCCCCTGACCGAGCATCCGGCGAACCAGCGGCCAGAGGAACAGGTGCGCGGTGGCGAGCACGCTCACGGGATTGCCCGGCAGGCCGAGGACCAGGCACTGAGTAACGCGCTCCCTTGCCGCGAACACCGGTTTACCCGGCTGAATCGAAACGCCCCGCAGAATCGTCTCCAGTCCCAGCTCGTCCCAGACGGAGGGCAACAGATCGCGCTGGCCGGCTGAGACGCCGCCGACGGTCAGGACCACATGGGCATCGCCTAAGGCCCGTTGCGCGGCGTCGCGCGTGGGCGGCAGTTCATCGGGCAGGTGCTCGTGGCGAAGAAGCTCCGCGCCGCACGCTTCGAGCAGCGCCCCCAGCATCGGCCCGTTGGAGTTGCGGATCTGGTGCGGCGCCATTCGCTCGCCCGGTGTGTCGGGGGGCAGCACTTCATCCCCGGTCGTCAGAAGCACCACGCGAGGCCGCCGGGCGACGCACAGCTTCACTTGTCCCACCGCGGCCGCAAGACCGATCGCCTGGGGCGTCAGCCTCGCGCCCGATCGGAGCAACACCTGCCCCCGCGATGCGTCTGCCCCCTTGCGATGAATGCTTCGCCAGGGGTTGACCGAATCGGCGGAGAGTCGCACCAGCTCGCGCGGGCGGGTTTCGACCACCGCTGACAACTCGTGCTGAACCACCGCGTCGAAGGTTTCCGGCACGGCCGCGCCGGTGGCGATGCGGATGATTTCCCCCGGCCGGGCGTCGAAATCCGAGGGCGGAGCGCCGGCGGGGCCTAAACCGACCACCGTAAACGCTTTGCCTGACTCATATTCTGACGATCGAAGCGCAAAGCCATCCATGGCCGCGCGATTGAAGGGCGGCTGATCGCGGTCCGCGAGGATGTCCTCCGCAAGCACCCGCCCGCGCGCGGCGCGCAGTTCGACGACCTCGCTGCCCAACGGCGGCACCCCGTCAAGCAACCGGATCAGAGCCTCATCGTAACTGGGTAACGACATGGGGTTTCCCGACCAGGGACTCCAGACTCAAGACTCAAGACCCGTTCCCCTGGTCAAGATACCAGAGGCTGCTTAGACTTTCGCCATGAGCATCCGTGCCATCGTGTTCGACTTTGACGGGGTGATCGCCGACACCGAGCGGCTGCACCATGAATCGCTCGCGGCCGTGGCCGAGCCTCTGGGCGTGGCGATGGACTACGAGCACTACCTGCGGCATTACGTGAGTTTTGATGACCGCGACTGCATGAGGGCGCTGCTGGCGGAGGTGGCGGGGGGCGCGCCGTTGCTGGAGGGCGCGCCGGAGTTGGAGGCTGAGCAGATGGCGGTCCTTCTGGCGGAAAAGGCCACCGCGTTCGAGCGGGCGCTCGAGCGGCCGGTGCCGACGATTCCGGGGGTCGAGAAGTTCCTGGGGCAGGTTCCGGGGGAGATGCCGGTGGCGATCGCCACCGGGTCTTCCCGGCGGGATCTGACGACGGTTCTGGCCCGGCTGGGGCTTGGGGAGCGCTTCGCCGTGACCGTCTGCGCGGACGATGTGTCACGCTCCAAACCGGATCCGCAGACGTACCGGCGGGCGGTCGAACGGCTGAGCGCCGCCCGTCCCGAAATGCAACTTAAGCCTGAACAATGCCTTGCGATCGAGGACACGCCCGGCGGGATCGAATCCGCGCGCGGCGCGGGGCTGAGGGTCCTGGGGCTGACCACCACCTGCCCGGCGGATCGACTCCTCCGCGCCCACCGGCTGGCGGCCGACTTCCGCGAGCTTTCGATGGCCGTCTTGCGAGAATGGTTCGGGTGAACGCGCCGAGGCGCGCTTCGTCTACCACAACTCCGGGTGCGGTTCGTTGTCGTTGTTCCACTTCCTGGCCGCGTTCATCCGGCGGGACTGGATCTCAACGGCCACGGCCGTGCCCCCGCGTCCTCCGCCTTCGCGCCCCGGACGGCCGGAGCCGGAGCCGCTGCCCACCGGGAGGACGAGATCGCTTTGAAGGAAGAATGATGCGTGACCGTCCACGAAGACGAAGTATCCGCCGTCGTGGTGGCGATCACCAGGCCACTCCGGACCGAGGTCCGTCGGATCGATCACGCCGTCCCATCGGCCATCGGGCGTGTTGTCTCCGATAGCGATCATGTTCGACGGCATCACGACCCGGTCGACGGGAAGCTGTCCGATCTCGCCGTTCACGATCGCCATCTTGCCCGGGGGGGCGCTGTCGATGTGGTTGCCCAGCCCCAGGTGCGGGTTGGCGAACTCGCGCACGCCCCAGTCGTTGTACCCGTAGGTGAAGTAGTTGTTGTGGTAGATGCGCATCTCGTCATCGCGATATCCGTACGCCCCCGGCCGGCCGGAACCGTAGCGCTCGCGCCACCAGTAGGCCGGGTTCTCAATCGGGCAGTTGAAGGTGTTCTCCTCATCGGAGGCGTACTCGCGGATCTGCGGCATCCACACCAGCATGGGGTCGCCGAACTGCGTGCCGGTCGTGTGCGCCCCCGGAAAGAAGCCCTTCTCCGAGGTGAAGGTCCCCAGCGCCAGCCCCTGCTGGCGGAGGTTGGACATGCACTGGGCATCCATCGCCGACTCCCGCGCCTTGCCCAAAGCCGGAAGCAGCAGCGCGATCAGCAGCGCGATGATCGAGATCACCACCAGCAGCTCAATGAGCGTGAATCCCTCGCGATTTCCCCGCGCGACCGTCCCGGCCGTTGACGTGTTCGACATGCCTGTTTCCTTGTTGGAGATATGCGACTGCCGAGGTGATTGTATGCCGCCCTCAGGGAGCGGTCTCTTCCAGCGTGACGAAGCCAAGGTCGATGAACTGCCCGCCGAAGGCGTTGTGACAATAGACGGCGATCAGGTTCTTCTGTCCCGGCTTTATGGCCGCCCGCGCCTCGGGCGAGAGCGGTTCCATGATGTAGTTGGTGGTGTAGCCCTCGATGCGGGCGACTTTTCGGCCGTTGATGTGGATCTCCGCCTCCTCATCGTGGTGGATCAGGAAGTGCAGATTCTCCAGATCCACATCCGGAGAAAACTCGACCTCCCGGCGAAGCCACAGGTGTTCGCTCTCCCATGGGGTGCCGATCACCGCACCGGGCGTCCCGGCCTTGCCGAACCCGCCTGGGCCGGCCTGCCAGGCTGAATCATCGAAACCGGGCGAGAACCACTCGCCGGCGGGCTGGGTGGTGGTGTACCGCCAGGTGGCCGCCCGCTCGCGGGCGCTGGGGATCACGACCTGTACCCGCGGCGGGGGGAGGTGCAGCTTGCGGGCGGCTTCGAGCGCCCGGTCGGGGTCGATCTTCAACACCGCCCGGTCGTAGGTCATCAGCCCGTTGACCTCGATCTCCACATCGGTCGTCTGGGTGTAGACGGCCGCGCTCAGCCCCTGCCCGATGAGCGGGCGCATGCGGAAGAGGAGTTTCACGTACGCATCGGTCAGGGCCTTGGGATCGGGGAAGTTCTGGTAGCCCCAGTTCTCCTTGTCCTGCCAGGTGTGGCCTTCGAGCGGCAGGCCCAGTCCGCCGAACTCGCCCAGCACGGCCGCCCGCGTCGGCTCGACCGGGGGCATGCCCGGTCCCGGATACACGTGGACATCGTGGACATCGCCGACCGCGCGATCCGCCCACCCGCTGGTGTTGTTGACCAGTCGCGTCGGGTCGTATTCTTTGACCCACTGCGTGATCCGGGGCGTGTCGTATTGCCCCCAGCCTTCGTTGAAGGGAACCCACATCACGATCGAGGGGTGGTTGTGGAGCGTGTCGATCACTTCTTTGAGTTCGGTCTCAAACTGCTCGGCGGATTGCGCGATGCGTTCGATGTCCGGGTCGGCCGGGCCGATGTAGCGGTCTCCGCTGGGCATGTCCTGCCAGACCAGCAGCCCGAGTTTGTCGCACCAGTAGTACCACCGGCGCGGTTCGACCTTCACGTGCTTGCGCACCATGTTGAACCCGTACTTCTTCGTGATCTCAAGGTCATACCGCAGGGCCGCGTCCGTCGGCGCGGTGTAAAGCCCGTCCGGCCAGAAGCCCTGATCGAGCGGGCCGTACTGAAAGAGCGCCTGGTTGTTGAGCATCAGGCGATTGATGCCTTCGTGGTCGGCCTTGACCTCGATCTTGCGCAGGCCGAAGTAGGTCTCGACGACATCCATCACCCGGCCGTTATGACGAAGGGTGACGGTCGCGTCGTAGAGCTTCGGTGTATCGGGTGTCCACGGCTCGAAGCGGGGATGGACGAGCGTGACCGCCCGGCCGGCTTTCTCCGATCCGGTGACCACCGGCGTCTCCCGTCCCGGCTCGCGCGCCGCCACCTGCACATCCCAGCCGGCCGGAGCACCCACGACATCGGCCTCGAACGAGACCGCGCGGCCGTCGTAATCCGGCGTGATCTTCACCGAACGGATGTAACCGTCCATGGCCGCCGGTTCGATCCAGACCGTCGCCCAGATGCCCGTGGTGGGGGTGTACCAGATGCCGTGGGGGTTGTTGATCTGCTTTCCGCGCGGTTGATCGCCGTCGCTGGTCGGATCCCAGACCGCGACCACGATCTCCTGCTCGCCGCCCTGCGGGCGCAGCGCCGCGGTGATGTCCAGGGCAAACGGGCTGTACCCACCCCGATGGCCCCCCACCTCGTGCCCGTTGACCCACACCCGGGCTTCCCAGTCCACGGCCTCGAAGTTGAGAAGCAACCGCTGCCCCTTCCAGTCGTCGGGGAGGGTGAACGCCCGCCGGTACCAGAGGCGCTCGGCGGCGCTCACGCGGCGGTTCACGCCGGACAGGGCGGATTCGATGGGGAACGGCACGAGGATCCGGCCATCCGCCTTGCGGTCCCAGTCATCGTTGCGAGGCCGAACCGCGTACTCCCACAAACCGTTGAGGTTCAGCCAGCTTTCCCGCACCATCTGGGGGCGGGGGTACTCGGGGTGAACGTTGTCGGGTGAGACCTCCTTCGCCCAGGCGGTCAGCAGGCGCGGGTCGGCCGGTTGCCACTGGGCGCGTACGGGCGCGGCGATGAACACCGCCGCCGCCCCGGCCAGGAACATGGCGATCGGAACCTGCACCGCAAGCCTCCACAAGATGCGACCGCTCACAAAACGCAAGCGAACCTGAGTACATCTTACCCATCCCCCAGGCAACCCGTAGGAGGAATCGGGTAATCCCTTGTAGAATCTCGGTCGCCATCGTCACTCGGCAATCGGCAATCTTCAATCTGCACTCCCATGCCCCGCCCCCGCCCCCGGAAGGCCAGCCTCCGCAAACGCCGCAAGGTTGCCCTGCTGGTCGAGACCTCCCTCGCGCCGGGCCGGGAGATCCTGCGCGGGATCGCCCATTACGTCCGGGAGCAGGGAACCTGGTCGGTCTTTCATCAGCCGCGCGGGCTGGAGGAATCCGTCCCCCGCTGGATTCGCCGGTGGGAGGGCGATGGGATCATCGCCCGCGTCCAGAACGAGCGCATCGCCCAGGCGGTCGAGTCGAGCCCCGTGCCGGTGGTCGATGTCCTGGGCGTCGGGAACAGGGGGGCGATCCCGCTGGTTCATGTGGATGATGCCGCGATCGCACGCCTGGCGGCCGAGCACCTGCTCGACCGCGGATTCCGCCGTTTCGGCTACTTCGGCAACGAGGATGAGAACATCTCCCGCGCCCGGCGCGATGCGTTCATCGCCTCCATCCGCGCCTGTGGTTTCGACTGCGCCTTGTTTGAAGTCCCCCGTCGCGTCCCCACCAGCGGTTCTTGGGACAGCCACCTCGAGAAACTCAGCGCCTGGATCCGCGCGTTGCCCAAACCGTGCGGGGTGATGCTCTGCACCGATCAGCGCGGGCCGGAGATGCTCGAGGCCTGCCGCGCCGCGGGGGCGGCCGTTCCGGACGAAGTGGCCGTCATCGGGGTGGACAACGATGAACCGCTGTGCGAAGTGAGCAATCCGCCGCTCTCAAGCGTCTGGCCGGACCATGAGAAAGTCGGTTACGAGGCCGCGGCCCTGCTTGACCGCCTCATGAACGGCGAGAAACCTCCTGACAAACCCTTCTATGTATCCCCGGCCAGGCTGATCCCCCGCCTCTCGACGGATGTGCTGGCGATCGACGACCGCGAGGTCGCGCACGTGGTGCGATTCATCCGCGAGCAGGCCTGCGAGGGCATCACCGTGGAAGATGTGGTCCATCATGCGCCCTTCTCGCGCAGCGTGCTTCAGCGCCGGTTCCGCGCGGCGCTGGGAAGGACCGTTCACGATGAGATCATCCGCGTCCGCGTGGAGCGGGCTACGGAACTGCTGACCGAAACCCGCCTGCCGCCGGCGCTGATCGCCCTGCGGGCGGGCTTCAAGCACCAGGAATACATGGGCGCGGTGTTCAAGGCGCGGCTGGGGCTGACCCCGGCGCAGGTCCGTCGCGGCGGGGGGGAGTCACGGGAAGAATGATGAATGGCGAAATCCGAATGACGAATGACGAATGACCCAGCGCGGCCGCGGTGCGCCTGGCCGCAACCAAAGGGGGAGTCGAGTGGATATTGGTTCCCCAGTGACGAGACCTTTTCTTCCGCCCCGTAGGGGCAGTGGATCGTAGCCACGGGTGGAACGACGCCGCTCCGGGCGGAGCGCAACCCGTGGAAGGAGGGGGCTTACCACGGGTTGCGCTGTGCTCCACCCGTGGCCACGGTCCGTGACCCCTTCGGGGTCAATATGCAGTTGATCTGGATTCATGCCGGCACGGGAACGCACCGGGATCATCCTTTCAGTAGAACAAGATTCCGGGTGATATCAACGAATGACCCAGCGCGGCCACACTGTGCTTGGCCGCAATCAGATAGGAAGTAGAAGGATCAGTGGGGAGGTCGCCGTGGTGACCGCCCCACGGTCCAGGATTGTTCGTCATTGCTTATCCCGCTTTCCGGTATCCTCCAACCACCCATGCCCCCTCACGTCCCCACGCTCATCGTCGGCGGCGACAGCCTGATCGGCGGCGCGCTGGCACACGTTCAACGCGCCCGTGGTTTTTCCGTCATGGCGACCACGAGACGGCGCGAGCCTGTCGCGCCGGATCGGCTTTACCTTGATCTCGCGGCCCCGCCGGATCAATGGCCGTTGCCGGATGAAGTCTCCGTCGCCTACCTCTGCGCCGCCATCAGCAGGACGATCCCCTGCCGGCGGGATCCGGCCGGGACTTCGCTCGTCAACGTCGAGCGTACTGCTCAGCTCGCCCGATTCATCATCGAGCGCGGGGGGCGCGTGGTGTTTCTTTCCACGAATCAGGTCTTCAGCGGCGCGATCCCCTATGCGCGCGCGGATCAGCCGGTGTGTCCGGTCAGCGAGTACGGCCGGCAGAAGGCGCGGGCGGAGCAGCGCCTCCTCGCGATGGGCGACGCGGTGACGGTCCTTCGCCTGAGCAAGGTTTTTTCGCCGGGCGATGAACTGCTCAGCGCCTGGGCCGACAAACTGCGCGCGGGCGAGGTCATTCGCCCGCTGGGGGATTATTACGTCGCGCCGCTGCGCCTGGACTTCGTCGTCGATGCTCTTACTTGCCTGGCGGAGGCGCCGGGGCTTTGGCAGGCGTCTGGCCCGCGGGATGTCTCCTATGGCGAGGTGGGGATGAAGCTCGCGGAGCTGGTTGGGGCGGACGCCTCGCTGGTTCAGCCGCGCACCACGGCCGAGTCAGGACTGGAACTCGAGCCCTTCGGCCCGCACACGACCCTCGACAGCACGAAACTGCTCGAATACACAGGTTTCTCACTCGTGGATCCCCTGGACGCGGTGGCGTATGCGCTGGAGAATGCACGAATGACGAATGACGAATGCACGAACGCATGAAACGATGGCGCTGAACACGCGCTCCCACGGTATTCAATCTTCAATCTTCAATCTTCAATCTTCAATCGGCAAACCCTCACCCCTCCACCACCGCCTCGACCAGCGGGCGCTGCTTCGGCCTGGGCATTCCGAACCACAGGAAGTACGCGGCGGCCTTGATGTCGTCGAAAATCACCACGAAACACGGGAGCACCATCAGCACCAGGATGGTCGCCGCCATCAGCCCCATCGCGATGGTGATGGCCATGGGGATCAGGAACTTGGCCTGGAACGACTGCTCGAGGATCAAGGGCATGAGTCCCAGGACGGTGGTCACGGTGGTCAGCACAATCGCGCGCAACCTCGCGCACCCGGCATTCAGAAGACTTTCGCGGACGGAACGGCCCCTGGCCCTCTCATCCTGATAGAACATGATGAGAATCAACGAATCGTTGACGACGATGCCCGACAGCGCCACGAACCCGATCATGCTCAGGAACGTGATCTCATACCCGAGCGCCAGATGACCCCAGACCGCGCCGATCAGCGCGAAGGGAATCACCAGCATCACCACGAGGGGGAGGAGATAGCTTGAGAACAGCCAGGCGAGGATCACGTAGATCATGAGCATGGCCGCGAGCATTCCGGTGGGTAGCGAGCCGAAGGCGTCGGCCATCTGCTCCTGCCTGCCCGCGAAGGTGATCGAGAGGCGCGGATACTTCGCGCGGATCTCGTCGATCGGCGCGCGGGCCTGGGGGGCATCACGGGGCGGCTGGGTGATCTCCTGCACGATCGACTCGGGCGGATACCCCGGCGACGTGCTGGCGGTGACGGTCACCGCCCGGCGGCGGTCGATGCGCCGGATCGTCGAGTACGTGGTCGATTCCACGATGTCCGCCACCTCCGACAGCGGTACGGCCGCGCCGCTGGGGCTGATGATCCAGCAGCTCTCGAGGGTCGCGAGGCTTCGGCGGGTGGGTTCGTCGACGCGGATGCGCACGTCGATGTCCTCCTGGTTCTCCGCGAACACGTGGGCATCCAGGCCGAAGAGGAACCCCCGCACCTGCCGGGCGACGTTCGCGCTGGTGAATCCGAGCGCGGCGCCGGTGGGGCGGAGGACGATCCGGCGTTCGAGCTGGCCCAGGTCGTTGTCGTCGGTGATGTCGTGGACCCCGCTGTAGCGCCCCAGCAGCGCCTGAAGCTCGATGGCCGCGGTTTCGATTTCGTCGGGGTTCTCCCCCAGTACGCGGAGGGTGATGTCCGGCCCGCCGGGTCCGCCGCTGAGTTCGGTGAAGTTAAGGCGGTCAACCTCGTCGATCCTTCCCCGCAGGGCCTCGCGCACCGCCACGATCACCTGCGAGCTCTCGCGGTCGCGTTCTTCCACCGGGCGAAGCTCGATGTACATCTGCGCAAGGTGGGTGGAAAACGCCTCGGGAGATCCGCTTTCGATGTCGCTGCGCTGCCCGATCACGGTTCCGACGCTGAGCGTCTCGGACTGCTCACGCCACGCGCTCTCGATCCGCTCGACAGCCTCGCGGGTGCGCTCGATCGGGGTGCCGATGGGCAGGCGGACATCGACGATCACGTTCTCCGAATCCATCTTCGGGAGGAAGACGAAGGGGACTCTGCCTCCGATGACCAGGCCCAGGGAGATCAGCAGCACCGCGACGGCGGCCGCGGCGCTGATGTAGCGGTACTTGAGCATGAGGCCGAGAAAGCGTCGGTAGGCGGGGATGACGCGGTTCTGGATGAACATGTCCCGCCGCTGTTCGAGGCGGCGCAGACGGCTGACGACCGCCCCCGGATGGGAGCGGTCGCGCTTCTTGAGGCTGTGGCCCATGTGGCTGGGGAGGATGAGCATCGATTCGACCAGGCTCATCAGCAGCGCGCACGCGACGATCAGCGGAAGCGCGCCCATGAGATCCCCCATGCGCCCGCGAATGAACATCAGCGGAAGGAACGCCACCACGGTGGTCAGCACCGTCGCGACCAC
>JBGTFI010000491.1:0-2616 GCA_041747335.1 Phycisphaeraceae bacterium
ACCCCATCATCGCCAGGGTGGCCGAGAACGGCTCGGGAATGATCGGGGTGTGCTTGATCGTCACGTGGTTCCACGCGTTCCACACCCCCGGCAGGCCGGTCGTCGGGTCGTTGATCGTCACCGAGTTGCCCGCCTCGTCCAGACGGATCGCCACCACGTTCGACAGATCGAACTCCGCATCCGTGTAGAAGAACGTGAAAGGCCCCTGCGGCATGTCCTTGTTCAGCCAGATCCAGTGCTCCTGCCACTCGCCCGGATTCGGCGGCATGGGCATGAACCACCCGCGCGCCCGGCCGTTGGCGTCAATCAGCTCCAGCGAGACGTCCCAGATGCCCGGCGGCGGCAGCAGCGAAAAGTGCAGGTCGTACCCGCGCAGGTCGGTGCCCTGGGGCAGGTTCAGATCCCACCCGGCGACGCCCAGCGGGTTCGCGCCCACCTGCTGAACCGAAATCCCGCCGTTGCCTTCGGGCGCATCCCAGGACATGACCAGCGAGTCGAACGTCCTTCCCCGAACATCCGGAACGGTCATGTTGTTCAGACGCACCGGCACGCCCTCGAACGAGTCGAAACCCATCGACGGGTTGCTCGCGATGCTTTCGGTATAGAACTGTACCGCCACGCTCGTAAGCTCGCCGGCCGGGGTGATCATGTCACTGCCCAGCGCCTGGCTCCAACTGACCGGTTGACCATCCCCGATCGAGATGAGCGTCGTCCCCTGCGCGATCCCGGCCGCGCCCCATGCTGCCGCGCAGGCGGTGACCACCGCCGCACACCGACTCGGTACGAATCTGGCCATCACTCTTCTCCTTTCAATGAACAGCGAACCATGGATCCCAAACCCACCGAACGCGAACAAAACGCGCGCGGCCCCCATTCAGGATGCACTCAAGAAATAAGAAAAAATGGCTGTTCCCCAACCTATCGCGGCGGGCGCTGCGATTCAATCCGCGATCTCAGTTTTTCCCAAAGAACGCCAATTATCTCGTAATCAGGTACGCCCTCTTGCCCATCGGATCTCGCAAACTTCCTTCTATGAATGCCTGGCGATCGGTGTGGTGAGCTGGTTGGGGCGCGGCGTGGTATCGCTCAATGCCCCCAGGCATGAAGTCGTCTTGGCGGGCAAGGAGCTGTACGACTACCCGCGCGAGCCATCCAACCCGCACGGGTGAGACGCTTTCCGCTCTCGGTGTCGTAAGTCGCCGGAGCGGGCCCGCATCAGGCCTTTTTTCGGCCGGGGGAGGGGATCCGGTATAGGATGCAGTAAAGCACCGGGAGGAGCACCATCGTCAGCAACGTGCCGAACGCGAGGCCGAACATGATGGTCACGGCCATCGACACCCAGAAGACGTCCTGAAGAAGCGGAA
The DNA here is from genome assembly GCA_041747335.1 of Phycisphaeraceae bacterium. Taxonomy (GTDB): domain Bacteria; phylum Planctomycetota; class Phycisphaerae; order Phycisphaerales; family Phycisphaeraceae; genus JBGTFI01. The sequence continues at coordinate 1,365 of JBGTFI010000491.1, forward strand.
TCACGCCCAGCACGGTCGTTCCTGCCGCGAGCATCACCGGCCGCAGGCGCGACACCGCGGAGTCGATCACCACATCGTAGGGGGCCTTGCCCGTGGCCTGCTGAAGATTCATCTCATCGAGCAGCACGATGGCGTTCTTGATCATCATCCCGGCCAGGCTCATCGCGCCGAGCAAGGCGACGAACCCGAACGGCTGGCCGGTCACCAGCAGCCCCAGGGTGATGCCGATCATGGCGAAGGGGATGATCGTGGCGATGATCAGCGGCGGGCGTATGGCGTTGAAGAGCGCCACGATGATGACGGCCACCGCCAGGCCGGCCGGGATGATCCCCGGGATGAGCGATGCCTGCGAATCCTTGGAGTTGCGATACTCCCCATCCCATTCGAGCGAGTAGCCCGGCGGCAGTTCGATCGCTTCGACCGCCTGGACCATCTCCGGGCTGCGCAGCGCCGTCGCCAGTCCCATCGGCACCGCCTGGACGGTGATCGCCCGCCTTCGATTGAACCGCCAGATGAGCGGATCCTCCCACGCCACATCGATCGATTCTGTCACCTGCGCGAGCGGAATCGTCGACATGCCGAACTGCGGGCTGACCTGCGCGGTCGGCAGCGTCGTCGCCGCCTGGGCGCGGTACGGCTCGTCGTAGCGCATCAGGATGGGAAGGAGCTTGTCCTGCTCACGGAACTGGCCGACGGTCACCCCGTCGAACGCGAGGCCGGTCGCCTGCGCGATGTCGCTGCGGGTGGTGGTGGTCCAGCGGCCGTTGTTTTCGTCGTAGACCACCAGCACCTGCTTGACCCGCTGCCGCCAGTTCGTGCGCACCGTGCGCGCCTCGGGGCTTTCCGCCAGCGTCCGGGCCACCTCTTCACCCAGGCGCCGCAGGGTGTCCGCATCGGCGATCGCCTGCCCGCTGATGCGCGCCTGGACTTGCCAGCTCTCGCTGGGGCCCAGCCCGTACTTGCGCATCACCACCTCTCCCTGCGGGAGGTGGTCGACCCACCATTCGTCGATGGCCGCGATCATCGCGTCAATCTCACGGTAGTCCGCGACGTTGACGATGATCTGAGCGTACGAGCTGTAGGGCTTCTCCGACTCCACCGGGAGATAAAAGCGCGGCGGGCCTTGCCCAATGAACGAGGTGATCGCCGTTACGCCTTCCAGTCCGCGAACCTTGGCTTCGAGCAGCGTCAGGTCCGAGGCCGTATCCTCGATCCGTGTTCCCTGCGGCGCCCAGTAATCGACCATGAACTG
>JBGTFI010000492.1:0-4916 GCA_041747335.1 Phycisphaeraceae bacterium
GGCCGCGGAAGACCGCCAGGCCACGCCCATGCTCATTCCCCCCGATCCCGAAGCGCCCCGGCAGGAGGCGCTTCTGGGCGACCTGTTCTTTGATGACGGTTGGCGACTGAGCCTCGAAGCCGGCGCGGAGTCTGCGACGGAGATTCTCTATCGCGGACTGGGGCAGGAGAACCAGAATCTCATTCTTCAGCTCTATACCGATCTGGCGGTGACGCTCTATCAAAACGACGACGCAACCATCTTCAACCAGTGGGATGTGATCGGCGGGATGCGCACCAGCCATTTCTGGGGGCCGAGCGGCGGTGATCGGCCGACGCGCGACAGCAAGCTCGTCGAGGCCAACTGGTACGCCGGCATGAGCGTCCGCATGTTCGAACGCTGGACTCTGGCCGTCTACCCCCGGCAGCGCACGCAGGTCTCCGGCAACTGGCCGGGCATGCCCGATGGGGATGTGCATTCGGTGGACTTCATGCTCGCATTCGATGACTCCACCCCGGCGTACAATTGGAGTCTTCAACCGTACATCCTGACTTCGGTGGAGTACGAGGGACAGTCCGACGCGGCCGCCGGGCTTCAAGGGGATGATGTGAGCGTCTACCTCGAAGTCGGCATCCGCCCGGAGTTCGAGCTTCTCAAGATCGGCCAGCGCGTTCCGGTGACGCTCGCCGTTCCGGCGCGCGTGGGGCTGAGTTTGGATGACTACTACCAGGATCCCATTTCCGGCGATGATGATGTGTTCGGATTCTTCGATCTCGGCATGGAGCTGAGCGTTCCGATCGCGGCCATCCGCGCCGGCGACCGGCGGCAATTCGTCTGGATGCTCACGGCCGGGGTTCACTTCGTGGTGCTCGGCGACAACGCCGCCGCGATCAGCGAAACCTTCGGCACGGGCGATGACGAGTTCCGCGTGGTCGGTACAGTGGGCCTGAGCGTGACGTACTGAAGGGAAGGGGCTGGGGATTGGGGCTTAGGGATTGGGAATCAGGGGTCGGGGGTCTGGATTCAGCGCGATGAGCGAGCTCACGACCCCGATTTCGACCATAGAGGACAGAACGGGGGCGGAAGTCTGGCCGCAGGGGGAGGATCGTGCGCGCATCTCCCCGCGCTGGGTGGGGCTGCTGATCGTTCTTATCCTGCTGGGGGTAGTGGGATATTACGCATCAGTGCCCGATGGGACGGTCGCGGCGATCGCCGCGTTCGTCATCGGGATCGTGGTGCTCATGGCGTTCGAGTTGACGACGCAGCGCGACTGGTTCCGCCCGCGCATCCTTGTGCTCTCGGTTCTCTCGCTCTACGCGCTTCCGCTGCCGGCGGTCTTGATGGCTGCCCCGTCCCTGGCCGTGCTGGCGACGCCCGCGCAGGTGGCGCAGTCGTGCCTGATCGTACTCTTCTCATATCTCGGCGTGATGCTCGGCGACCTCACTCCCCGGCCCCGCGCGATGGATGAACTGGTCCGACGCTTCAGCCTCAATGACGCCACCCTCCGGGCCGTGTTCGTTCTCTTCGCGGCGGTGGTGACGCCGATATTCCTCTTTGAGTTCCTGCGTCTGACCCGTTCCGGCTACTTCGACCTCGGCCGGGCCGAACGCCTGGGATACGCGAGCATGCATGGCGTGGGTCTGTTTTTCCCTGCCTACACGGGCCTCATGCTCCTTTGCATCTTCAGCATCGTGCCGGTCTTCGATGCCCGCGGGCGGACGCTCGATCGCCTGAAGGGGTACGCGCTGGTGGGGCTTTTGACGATGCTGATCCTGGTGACGGTGGTGTTCATCGAATCGCGCTATCTCCTGGCTGTCGCCCTGCTGGGGACGATGACGGTGATCCACCGGCGGTATCGCCGTCTGCCGAAAGCCGCGATTCTCGCGGTCGCGTTGCTGGCGACCTTGATCTTCATGGTCATGGCCTTCACGCGCGCCGACTACCGCATGGGGGCGCTCGGACCGGCCGAGTCGTTCCATCCGCTGCGCCACGGCGAACTGCGCGAGCTTCACGAATCGACCATCTACACGGCCGCCTACCTGGAAGAGCACGCGCCGCTTTACGGCGCAACCTATTTCAACGCCTATCGCGTGGTGCTCCCCCGGTTTCTTGTCGCCCGCCCCGCGGAGCTTAAGGGCGACGATGACGACCTTATCCGAGTCGACCCGACGCTCTGGTACTCCGCGCTCAAGTCTTTTGATCGATTTTCGCGCGGACACCATTTCGGGTTTTCCTCCACGGCCGAGGCGTATCTGAATTTCGGTCTGGCCGGTCCGTGCATCGTGTTCGCGCTGTTCATCATCGCTTTGCGCACGCTGCACGAGAATGCCGCGCGCGGGGCGTTTTTTCTGGGCATGTACGCGATCGCCGCCGGGAGCACCTTCTGGTTTATCCGCTCGCCGGTGGCCTATTACGTCAAGGACTGGCTGATGTTCTTCCTGGTTCCGGTTTTTCTTCTCGCGGCCGTGCTGGCCTGGGCACGCCCCATCCTGCGGGACGCCTGATTGAAGGTCGCCCGCCGACCCCTTAGACTTCCTCGATGCCCACCCATCAGGACGTCCAGGAGTGGTACGACCGGCGGTATTACGCGCCAGAGGGTGAAGCCCCGCGCGGCGAGGATCCCTCGGTCGCCTGGTTCTACCCGAGGCTGGGCCTTTCGCACCCCGTGCGGATTCTCGACGTTGCCTGCGGTGAAGGGGCGTTTCTGGCGCGTGCCGGCCGCGACGGACATCAGATCGCGGGGGTGGACATCAGCCAGGTGGCCATCGACCACGCTCGCCCCCGATTGCCCGGCGCGGAACTGCACTGCTCCACGGCTGAGCATCTGCCGTTTGAAGATGTCGCGTTCGATGTCGTCACCTGTTTCGGCGCGCTCGAGCATTTTCTGGATATTCCCGCCGCCCTGGCGGAGATGAAACGCGTCGCTGCGGACCATGCGCGGTTCTTCATCGTCGTTCCCAACCGCTGGTACCTCGGATGGTGGCTGCGGCGCGAACCGGGAACCTGCCAGAAGGACATTCAGGAAAAGCTCTGCTCCCGCCGCGGCTGGGAGGCGATCTTCCACGAGGCCGGGCTGGGGGTGCGGCGCGTCCAGCCGGACCAACGTCCCTGCGAGCGCTGGTGGGTTCATCAGAGCGGCGGCGCGCTCCGCCGCGCCGGTCGAGCCGTCAAAGGGATGCTGCTTCGCGTCGCCCCGCTCGCCTGGCAGTATCAGTTCCTGTTTGAGTTGAGGAAGAGCGTTTGAGGGTTCTGAGTTCTGAGTTCTGAGTTCTGCGTTTTGCGTTGTGGGTTCTTCGTGATCGCCATCGTCGCAGCCGCCCGACACCCCGATGCCCCCACATCCCCATCCCCTCTGGTAAGCTCTCCCGCATGGGCACACGACTCCTCCTGGTCGCATCCCTCGTCGCACCGGCCTTGATTCTCCGCATGAACGCCGCCCAGCTCCACGCCGCGCCCGCGCCGCCCCCGTGGGAGAGCATCACACCCGATGCCGACGGCCCCGGAACCTACCACCTCACCCTCCAGTACACCCCCGACGACCGCAGACTGATCCTTCCGCCCGACCTGCCTCCCGTCATCACCGTCGTCAATACACCCCATCTCTTCCCCCTGACGCTTGCCTTCAACGAAGACGCCTCCCAGTCTTGGATCGACTGGTACCCCGGCCTGCCCGGCGCCGGCACCACCATTCTCCTAGAAACCGCCGAGCGCTCCGGACAGCTCGCCGACGGCCGCATCGTCTTCACCGCCGCAGATGCGACGGTTCGAGGCGACAGCGCAAAGCTCGAATCCCACCATAACAATCACCGCGTCGGCTACTGGACCGACGTCGGGGATTACGTCACCTGGCCCTACAAGGCCTCGCGCTGGGGTCGTTACACCGTCGAACTGACCTACTCCCTCGCTGGCGAAGGCCAAAGCGACATCGCCATCGACATCGGAGACCAGCAGGTGGCCGCCACCCTCAAACCCACCGGTAGCTGGTATCGCTACACCACCGTACGACTCGATACCATCTACCTCGCGAAGTCCGGCGACACGCCCGTCCGGGTCCGCTGCGTCGGCAAGACCGGCCCGGCGGTCATGAACCTCAAAGCCGTGATCCTGCGTCCGGCCTGTGAGGGTGATCCGCCGGTTCAAGCCGACGACGGGGTGATCAACCTCCACAGCCGCGATGCCACCGTCCGCGGCGTCATGCTCCGATACGAACCCCAGCCTAACAAGAACACCTTGGGCTTCTGGGTGAATGAAAAAGACACGGCGCACTGGGATTTCACCGTCAAGTCCCCCGGCCGATTCCGGGTCAAAGTCTTCCAGGGCTGCGGCACCGACCAGGGCGGCAGCGAAGCGCAGGTGAAGCTCGGTGACCAGGCCCTGAACTTTATCGTCCAGGACACCGGCCACTTCCAGAACTTCATTGAACGCGACATTGGCGAGATCGTGATCCCCGCGCCGGGTGTTCAGCGCCTGACCATTGCGCCGGTGCGCAAAGCGCGTGACGCAGTGATGGATGTCAGGCAGATCATCCTCGAACCGCTCGCGCCCTGAACACGCGGCGCACGGAATCCGGATTCACCAGGGTTGGCAGACCGATGAGCGACGCAGGTAATCCGCTGACCGACGAACAGCACCGGCTCTTCGCCGAGGAACTCGCGGGCATCAAAGCTCAGCTCGAGGCCTTCCGCGTCGCGCTTCAGGCCCGTTACGGGGAGGAATTCGCCGCCGCCGCGTCCCTCGCCCGGACCATCACGGCGCTGGCCGAGGTCGAAGAGCACATGCAGACGCGCGCCCGGATCGACCTTGAGGAGCTCGAAGAAACCATATACGGCGGGCCTCAACACGACTAGATCGACGAACGTCTTTCCACCACCGATCGGCTGAGCACGAGTCGAACTTGCACCTTTCGCTTCAAGATCGCGTGATCGTCATCGTCGGCG
>JBGTFI010000493.1:0-1828 GCA_041747335.1 Phycisphaeraceae bacterium
GCCGGGGCGAAGGGCTTGACCATGTAGTCGACCCCGCCGGCATCGAAGCCGCGCAGCTTGTCGTCCAGTGCCCCGCGTGCGGTCAGGAACAGGACCGGGGACCGCAGGCCCCGCCCCTTGAGTTCGCGGCAGAGCGCAATCCCGTCGCCGTCGGGCAGCTGCACGTCCAGCACCACGACGTCAAATTTTGAATGCAGCGTCGCGGCACGTGCCTGGCGCGCCGTGTAGGCGAAGTCGACCGCAACGCCGTTCGGCTCGAGGAACGCGCCAAGCCCTGCGGCGACGTCGAGGTCGTCCTCGACCAGAAGCACGCGAATGGGGGCGGAGCGTAGGGTCATCTTTCCTATCGTCAGTGGGCGAGTCGCTGCAGGTGCCAGGCGTCGCCCAGGCGGCCGTCCATCACGGCAACCACAGCATGCATGATCAGCAGGCGCTTGTCGGCCCCCCCAGCGCTATCGCGCATGCGCATGGCGGCCTCCATTCCATCGCGATGGTAGGCGGCCAGCACCTGCATGCCTCGTTCCTCGCGGGTGGCTTCGCGAGCGGCCGGCTCATGTCCCAATGCGCGGATCATCCCTTCCGCCACCGACCAGGTCGACCACGGGTTCTGGCCGGTCACGAGCCGGCCGTCCACCACCGTGTGATCGAGGTATTTCGGCCCCTTGCTGAACTCGCCGGACCGTGCATCCAGAGCCTCTTCGAGAAGGAACGGAAACACCTCACGCGCATTCTTGATCAGGAAGAACTCTTCCTCGTTGGTGAAGCCGGTAACACGCTTGCCATCCAGCAGCATCTTGCCGCTGGCGAGGGTCACGTCGATCAGGGCAGCGGATCCGTGGCAGACCGCCCCGACCACGCCGCCGGCGTCGTATATGGCCGCCGTGAGCCGCTGGATGTCCGGGTTTTCCGCAAAGTCGAATATTGGCCCCTTGCCACCCACGAAGTAGATCCCCGCATACCGCGACGCGTCCACCTGGTCGATACGCAAGCTGTTGGAAAGACGCTCTTGGGCGTCGACGTCGTTGAGGAAGGCGTAGTCAGCGTCGATGAGTTCATCGTCCATGCGCACGGGAGGGCGTCCACCCTTGGGGCTGGCGATCTCCACGTCGAACCCGTTGGCAATGAACACGTAGTACGCTCGGGAGAGCTCCGTCAGCTCGAGGCCCGCTGCAACCTCGGGACCGGCCTTGGCGGTGCTGGTCACCACGGCGAGGATGCGCCCGCGCGGCGCGGGACGATCGACCGCCAGCATGTCCAGCTGGGCGGGAAGGGTCCGGGGTTGGGCCAGCGGCTGGCTGTCCAGGTCCAGGCTGTGCACATATCCGGCGCCGAGACAGCCGAGGAGCCCAAGTGTCAGCAGTGTTCCGGCGATGGCCTTCTTCAGTTTGCGCATGTCCGATCCCTTTTGTGATTCAGGGGCGCAACCTACGCCGTGCATGTAAATCGAGCATCAGCTCGGAAGCTGATGTTCGATTTACATTCGCGGCGTACGCTCTGCGGATTCCGTACTCGCCCAGAGAGATGACGTTTTGCTGTCAGCCGCTATCCCCTTGCCGCCGGAACCGCGTCGATCAGCCCGTAGTGACGGCCCCGGGTGAACGCACGAAGGAACGCCCGTGTGCCTGGGCGCACCAGCGGGGAATGGCGTCGTCGAATGACCTGGAGCCTCTCGCTGTTGTTCGCGCTGATTGCGGCCACACTTGCCTTCGATGCGCATTCGGTGCCGCTCGAGCTGGAGGTACAGATGGAGCGCGCCCTGCGGGAAGAGGGACTCGCCGGCGCGGTATGGGCCACCGTCGACAGCAATGGGCGGATCACTACCGGTGCG
>JBGTFI010000494.1:0-4538 GCA_041747335.1 Phycisphaeraceae bacterium
GGGCAGCAGGTGGATGACGCGCTCGCCGGCGGCGACCTCCCACGCGCCGGCATCGGGCGAATCGATGCGCTCGCGGATCAGGTCGGTCAACGACCGTCCGGGCTGATCGCCCCCCAGCAGCAGGTGGAACACGGGCATGAGCATCCCCAGCCCCGCGCCGAAGCACGCGGCGGAGATCATCGCGCCCACGAACGCGCACGCGATCGTGCGGCGGTAGCGCCACAGGGCGCGGGTTGATTGCCAGAAGGCCGAACGTTTCATGGCACGACTCAACGCTATTCGTCTGCCTTACGATCGCAGGCGCTCAAGTTCATCAAAAAAGCCCGGAAATGTCTTGTTTACGCACGCGGGATCGTTGATCACCACCCCCTCGCCTCGCAGGCCCGCCACGGCGAAGCTCATGGCCATGCGGTGGTCATCGTAGGTGTCGATCGCGGCCGGGGTGACCTTCCCGCCGGGCGGGGGGGTGATGAGGAGGTCGTCCCCCTCGATCTCGACGCTCGCGCCCAGCTTCGTCAGTTCGTTGCGAAGCGCCGCCAGCCGATCGGTCTCCTTCACGCGAAGGTTGCCGATGTTGCGGATCGCCGTAGGCCCCAGCGCGAAGAGCGCCACGACAGCGAGCGTCTGGGCCATGTCCGGCATTGCGGAAAGGTCGATGTCGATCCCGCGCAGCGGCTGTCCCGCCGGCGGGCAGAAGACGGTGATGAAGTCGCGCCCGAACAACAGCCCCGCGCCCATCTGGTGGAGCACGTCCGCGAAGCCGACATCCCCCTGGAGGCTTGCCTTGCCCAGCCCTTCGATCGTACATTTCGCGCCGGGAATGATCGCGGCCGCGGCGAGGAAGTAGCTTGCGTTGGAGGCGTCGGGTTCGACGGCGTATTCAATGCCCTGATAAGCCCCGGGCGCAACGGAGATGCGGGTGAAACCCGGATCGGTATCGGCGATCACGCCGAAGCGCGCCATGAGGGCGAGAGTCATCTCAACGTACGGCCTGCTGGTGATCGGCCCGTGAAAGCGCAGCGTCAATCCGCCGGGGAGATAGGGGGCGATCTGGAGCAGGGCGCTGATGTATTGGCTCGAGAGCGTCGGTTCGAAGGCCAGCTGCCCGCCGCGCAGCCCCGCAGCCGATATCCGCAAAGGAGGATACCCCTCCTTCCCTTCATACTGAATGTTCGCGCCCAGCTCGCGCAAAGCATCGACAAGCTGGCCGATCGGCCGCTCGCGCATGCGGGGGATCCCGTCGAGGCGGTACGTTCCCCTGCCGAGGCACACGGCCGCGGTCAGGAAGCGAAACGCGGTCCCGGCGTTGCCCAAATGCAGAGCTGCGTCATCGGCGGGAATGCGCCCGCCCCGGCCGAGGAGGGTCACGCATTCGCCGGGCTCGTCGATCTCCGGCGCGAACCCGAGCTTCGTGAGCGCTTCAAGCATCACCCGTGTGTCATCGGAAAACAGCACGCCGGTCAGATGTGACGTTCCTTCCGCGAGTGCCGCCAGCAGCAGCGCCCGGTTGGTCAGGCTCTTGGAGCCGGGCGGACGGACAGCGGCCTGGAAGGCGGGCAGCGGCGAAATGGCCAGGGCTTCAGGCACGGATTCGGGGGGTGCGGGAAGATCAGTCGCCCTTGCGGAAGACCGCGACGATGTTCTCGACGGGCACGACGAACAGGCGGTTGTCGCCCTCGAAATCGACGGGGATCGCCTCCTTGGGGTTGAACAGGACGCGGTCGTACTGCTCAATGGGGTAGTCGGGGTCGTTGTGAACCTGGGCGGAGACGGCGACCACCCGCCCGGTGAGGGTGGGGATCTCGATCTTGTCCGGCAGGTGGATGCCGGACTTGGTCTGCTTCTTGTCCTCGTCCTTGCGGATCAGCACGCGCTGGCCGATCGGTTCGACGGTTTCGAGGACGGGCTTGCTTCGGGTCTGATGGCTCATGGGGGATAGTGTAGCAGGGGCCTGCCGCTCAGACTGAGCCATGAAAAAACCGGGCCGTTGCCGGCCCGGTGGGTGTGCTGCGGGAGCGTCAGGACGGGTGTCCCCGATCATGGCCCGAAGGATCGGGCGTTGGAGTACCTTCCGGGATCGTCGAGCAGGCCGGGGTAGAGCAGCTCTTCCTGCTCGCTCTGGATGATGATCGTCGGACGGATGAGGATCAGCAGGGTGCGTTCGTCCTTCTGGGTGGTGCGGTTGGTGGTCAGACGATTGAGCAGCGGAACCTTCGACAGGATCGGAACACCCGCCTCGACCTCGATCTCGGCCACGAGCCGCTGCCCGCCCAGGAGCAGCGTTCCGCGGTCGGGGACGCTCACGGTGGTGGAAACCTGAGTGATCTCGATCTCGGGCGCTTCGATGAACGCCGACCCGGTGACGATGTTGTCGTCCCCGCCGCCGGTGTCGGCAATGACGGCGCTGCTCTGGGAGATCTGACGGATGGGCTGAATGAGCGTCGCCAGGGACGGCAGAACCTCCATGGTCACGAACCGGCGATCGGCGCTCACGGTCCCCTGCACCACGAGCTGCGCGCCGGACTGGGTGACGCTCAGGGTCGGGTCGAAGCCCACCGAGTTCGGGATCGGCTCAAGGTCGCTGACGAACGCCACCTGCCGCGCGATCGTCACGAACGACCGCTGACCGTTGAAGAACGTCAGCTTGGGCGCGGTGAGCGAAATCGAGCGCCGGTTGGCCTGGGTGGCGCGGATGAGCAGGTTGAGCTGGAGGTCGTCGATGAAGCTGATCCCGACATCGAGGCCTCGTGAGGACGGAGTGAACCCGCCCGGGGCAATGGAGGGGGGCAGGTCGGGCGTTCCATCCCCGTCGAGGTCCTGGCCGGGGGGCAGCCCGATCCCGGTGACCGTCGAGGGCACGAACGAACCGGGCAACCCGGTGTTGCTGCGCTGAGTCAGGCCGAAGGAGTCCTGCGCGATCTGGATCGGTCCGAGCTTGTCCGAGAGGCCTTCGATCTGCATGTCCAGGTCGAACCCGACTTCATCAAGGAAGTTCTGATCGACCAGCAGGAATCGGGCCTCGACGGAGATCTGGATCGCGCGGATCTCACGCAGGCGGTCGAGCAGCGCCGCCATCTGGCGGTGCTTGTCGGGCGTGGTCTTGACGATGAGCTGACCGTTGAACTCGCGGATGGAGTCATCCCCGCCGAACGTCTGCCAGTCTTCGGGGTTGCCCACGGTGTCCTGAATGAGGTTGGTGATCTCCAGGATCAGCTCCTGCCGGGTGGGAGGTTCGTCCTGGTCCTGCCCCTGTCCCTGGCCGCCAAAGAGGCTCTGGGTGCTGCCGCCGCCGCCGCCCTGTCCGGCGCCGATTTCGCCGGTACTCTGAAGCGCGCTGTCGAGGTCGAACTCGGGGGCATCGTCGAAGTTGCGGATCTGCACGAGCATGTCACGGATGTCATAACTACGGATAACGCGGTTGGCGGTCAGGTCATCCCGGGTGGAGATGGTCACCACCCCGTCGACCACATCGAACTGCACGGGGTTGAAGTCGTTGCCGACCGCCGCCGAAGCCTGCCGCAGGACGAGCGTGAGCGCCCGCTCCGCGGGCACGTTGTTGAGCACGAGCGTGATCGGTTCATCACGCTGCAGCCCGACGTTGCTCAGCGCCGGCCAATTCACGAAGAAGTTCAGCCCCATCACTCCCTCAAAGTAGGGGATCACTTGCTCGAAGGCAGCGCCCTGGAAGTCGACTGAGATGACATCCTTGAGCTTGGCCCAGGCTTGCCTGGTCTCCTCGGTTTCGCCCCCCACGCCTTCGATGCCCCGCAGTCGCAGGTCCGTCAGTTGAGGCCAGTCGGGCGGGAAGTTGAGGATCTCGTTGTAGGGGATGGTGGCTTCAATGTTCATCACCGCCTGACCCGTGACGGCCAACCCCCGCTCTCGCAGCAGCCCGCGCGCCTTGAGCTGCACCTGGCTGTCCTCGATCCCCATCTTGAGCGCCTGCGCGGGGACGTTGTTGGGGTCGATGAAGAGCGCCTGGTCGAGCTGGTCGAGCGCCTGGTCGTACTTGCGCTCTGTCCGCAGGTCGATGGCACGCAGCACCAGCCGCTCCACCTCCTCCTGGCGCTGACGAACCGCTTCCTCGCGTCGGCGCTGCGCTTCGACCTCCTGCTGGCGTTCCTGGTCCGCGATGCGCGTGGTGCGGGCCTGTCGGGCGTCGTCCTCGATCTTGAGCGCCAGATCCACCGCCTCGGCCCGCAGCCGGTTGTACTCCGCCGCCGGAAGGTACGCCCGGTTGCGATCGAGCGTGAGCTTGGCCTGCTGGATCAGGTCCACCGCGGCGTCGTGGTTGCCGCGGGCGGCCTGTCGCTGGGATTCCTGCTTGAGCTGGGCGTATTCGGTATTGGTCTGCTCACGGCGAAGCTGACGGACTTCCTGTTCGCGCTCCAGGACACCGGCCGGTTCGCGCATCCCGCGCACGTTGGCGAGCGCCGCCTGAACCTGCTCGTTGCCGGGGTCAAGCTGCAGGGCCTGTTCGTAGCGATCGATCGCCAGGTTGTACTGTCCGTCGCGTTCGGCCTGCTGTGCCTCCGCGA
>JBGTFI010000495.1:0-6212 GCA_041747335.1 Phycisphaeraceae bacterium
CCGTGCCCGAGCCCGGCACCCTCGTGCTGTTGCCGGCGTTGGGCGCGGGCCTCACGGTCGTCAGACGGCGACCGGTGCTCCGCGCTCCCGGGCGTGCCTCGTCCGCGAATGGTCAACCGCATGGAGCATGGGTTCATGGCACCACGGCGTGACGGATTCACCCTGATCGAGTTGCTGGTCGTGATCTCGATCATCGCGCTGCTGATCGGGCTGCTGATCCCTGCGCTGGGCAGGGTGCGGGATTCGGCCCGGGCCACCAAGAGCCTTTCCAACGTGCGGCAATGGGGCATCGCGCAGCTCGCCTTCGCCGCGGACAGTGACGGGCTGCTCGCCTGGGCGGGGGACTCGGCGTTCGACAATGTCGCCTGGGACATGCAGGCGCCCGACTGGTGGGCGCACATCCTGCCGCCCTACGTCGGCCAGCCGAGCTACCGGGAACTCGGAATCGACCGTGAAACCGCCTCGCGCAGTGCTCGAACCGACAGCATTTTCATTGACCCGGCCGCGCAGGTTCCCCCGGCCGCCCCGTATCAGAACCGTTTGGGCGCAGAGTCGATCCACTTTTACTTTAACTATGTCCCCAGCTCCGCCCTGCCGCGAACCTTCAACGGCGGCGACAAACGCATGCTCATGCGGATGCCGCAGGACCGCATCCCTTCGCCCTCGCTGACGGTGCTGATGCTGGAGATGCGCTCGACGCCCGATGAAGTGCCCAAAGGCGGCGACTTCCGGGACACCACCCTTGACCGCGCCAAGTCCAACTGGAAGCGCGTCGCGGGCAGGCATGATGGCGGAGGGCACTACCTCTTCGCCGACGGCCACGGGGACTGGTTCGACTACCGGCAGGTCACCGACTTCGGCGCGGACCTCTACGATGCACGGGCCATCGGTTACAACCGCAAGGACATGATCTGGGATCCTCTTGGCCCGACGGGCGAATAGCGCCCAGAACTCTCCGCTCACCCCCCCACCTTGATCTTCACATCCTTGTAGTGAATCACGCTGCGCGGGTCGTGGGCCTGGAGGGCGATCGTGCCGGAACCCAGCTTCCGCGGGCCTTCGACGCCTTCGGGTTCGGTGAACTCGTTGACGACTTCGCCGTTCACTTTCGCGGTAATGGTCTTACCCTTGACGATGATGTGGTACTCGAACCACTCGTTGTCCTGGTGGGGGGCCTGGTCCATCACGTTCTTCACCCCATAGACCGAGCCGGTCTTGATCCGGTCGCTGTGCGTCGCGTTGACCTGAAGCTCGTAGCCTTGGCGCGGCCAGCCGTCGTCCTGGAACTTCGTGTGGACGAAAACACCGGAGTTGGCGCGGGGGAAGGTCATGACCTTCATCTTGACCTCAAAGTCGGTGAAGTTCGCCTGGCTGACGGGGCCTTCGTAAAAAAGGTGCGCCCGCGGGCCGTCGACAATGAGCATCCCGTCGCGGACCTTGAAGGAATCCGGGTTTTCGCTCGCGCGCCACCCGTCGAGGCTTTGGCCGTCGAAGAGGCTGACCCAGCCGTCATCGTCCCCAGCCTGCTGTGCGAAGGCGGCGAGCGTCGTCAGAGTCATCAGGGCGATCAGGGCGGTGAGAAGCACGCGATGGAACATGACATGGTCCTTTCGTCTTCGGGAAGGTAAGGCGGATCGGATCGGGTTGGGGAATTGGACTATAGCGCGGCGAGGGGGGCAAGTCGGGGGGGCATCGTTTGGCTGGGGGGTGCATGACCGCCCAGGCGCCCGCCGTCGATCGACTCCCCACCGGCCCGCTCCGCTCAACCAGCCCACCCGCACGCCGAACTCTTTCTCAGGCGTATCCGCTTCTTGTGGTGGATGCCTTTGACCCCGAAGGGGTCCACGTGGGTAGCCGCGGGTTGCGCTGCGCTCTGCCCGTGGCTACCGCCGCGCGCCCCTTCGGGGTGAAGAGACGCTGTCGCCCCCGCCTGGGCAGTCATACAGCTGGCGGTCCGCATTAGAGGACCCTGCGATTGCCATTGGGGTGGAATCGGCCTATACATGTGTGTCCGGCGGCGAGCGCCCGTCGCCGGGCGTCTGTGGTTTCGGGCGTGGCCGGGGACGGCAGGAAGGGAAGGCAGCCCGGAGGCTGCGGGTTGGTATTCATGTCCACGCTTTCGAGTTCGCCCATTGAATCGCCCTCGCACGAGCCGATCGGCCTGGTGGCTATCGATCTCGACGGGACGCTGCTGCGCACGGACAAGCGACTGAGTCGCAAGACGGTCGAAGCGATCATCGAGACGACGAAGAAGGGGGTCCACGTGGTGCTGGCGACGGCCCGCCCGCCGCGCAGCACACGGGAGATTCACGAGCTCCTGCGTCTGGAGACGCTTTCGGTGCATTACAACGGGGCGCTGATTCACGATCACCCCAGCAGGACGCACGTGTTTCATCAGCCGCTGCCCGCGGGGGTGGCGCAGCAACTGGTGAAGGTGGCCAGGCGGGTCGATCCGCGGGTGATCGTGAGCCTGGAGATTCTGGACAAGTGGTACACCGACCACCTGGATGAGCGGTTCCTGACCGAGACCTCGAAGGTGTTCACGCCGGATTTCATCGGCCCGCTCGAGGCGTTCATGCACGTGCCGGTGACGAAGCTTCAGTTGCTCGGTCCCCCGGATCGCATCGCGAAGGTGCGTGACACGCTGGTGCGGAAGTTCAAGGGGCACGTGTCGATGCTGATGTGCGACCCTTACCTGATCCAGATCATTCATCCGGAGGCGGACAAGGCCGCGGCCGTGGCGATGGTGGCGGAGCAGTACAAGATCCCGCGGGAGCGTGTGCTGGCGATCGGGGATGCGCCCAATGACGTGGGGATGATCCGCTGGGCGGGTCTGGGGGCGGTGGTGGCGAACGCCTGGCCGGAGCTTCGGGCGATCGCGGATGTGGTGTTGCCCTCGAACGACGATGAGGGCGTTCGGCATGCGCTACGGCAGTATGTGCTGGATCGGGTTTGAGGCTGGGGAAGTTGGCAAGTTGGGGGAAGTGGCGGCTGTAGGTCCGGCTGTGCCGGACAAGACAAAGGGAGAGCCAGGCACGCACTGGCGGGCGAGCCGCCAGTGGCACCCGGCGCGGTCAATCGGTTCCTTCGGAGAGGTCGAGGCAGATGAGGTTTCCGGCGGCGTCGCGGCAGTAGAGTCGGCCGTGGGAGAGGACCGGTGCGGTCCAGCAGATGTCGCTGAGGATCTGGGCGCGGGAGATCGGCTGAAAACGCTCTGGAGAGGCCTTGGCGGTGATGAGTTCGCCGCGTTCACCCAGGACGATGAGGGTGTTTCCCGCGGCGGAGACCGCGCCGCACCCGACGCCGTTCTGTCGCCAGAGGACTTTGCCGGTTTCGAAGTCCATGCAGACGAGGGTGGTGTCGGGGCGGCCGTTGTTCCCGTCGATGCCGTAGAGGCGTCCGTCGATCAGGACGCTGGTGTCCATCTGGTTGCGCATGTCGCGGTGGCGATAGATCTCGGTCAGGTCGCTGCCGTCGAAGCGCACCAGGGCGCACCCGGCGTTGTACCCGCTGGAGATGAAGAACTTGTCGCCGTGGAGGACGGGCGAGGCGGCGTTGACATCGTACTGGGTCTCCCAGCGGTGTTTGGCGACTTCCGCGCCATCGGCGGCATCAAGGATCACCAGTCCGTACCCGTTGAGGGCGGCGAGAAGGGTCTTGCCGTCGCGCTCGAAGAGCAGGGGCGTGCTGTAACCGGGCTTGTATTTCTTGGATTTCCAGGCGACCTGGCCGGTGGTTTTGTTGAGGGCGAAGGTGGTTCCGGCGTCGATGATGAGGTGGTCGCCGTGAATGACGGGGGAGCTTGCGAATCCCCAGGCGGGCAGTTCCATGTCGAGCAGTTCGGTGAGTCGGTGGGACCAGAGTTCGTTGCCGGTGGAAACTTGGTAGGCTCGCAGTTGGCCGTCCTTGCTGAGGATGTAGACCTGGTCGCCATCGACGGTGGGTGTGGCGTTGGGTCCGCCGGAGTGGAACCTGGCGATGAGTTCGGCGGGGAAGCTCTTTTCCCAGAGGACGGCGCCGGTTCTGGCGTCGAAGCAGTGGAGGGTTTCCTGGTCGTCGGCGTGGCCGGTGACGAAGGCCCGGCCGTCGGCGATGGAGATGGCGCCGTAACCCTTGCCGACCTGCGCTTTCCAGAGGACGCGCGGTCCGGCGGCGGGGAATCGTGGGTTCCAGGCGGATTCGCGGGAGATGCCATCCGCGTGGGGGCCGCGGTAGGCGGGCCAGTCTTCGGCGAGGGCGGGTAAGGGAGCGAGCAGGGCGACGAGGGAGAGCAGGGTAGAGACAAGCTTTAGGGCTGTTGCGGGATGGCGCATCGTCTGCATCCTTTCGGTGAGCGGAGTTGAGGAAGTATAGCCAGTGGGGGGGGGGGAGGGTGTCGGAGTGTCGCGTGTCATGGTGTCATGGTGTCGGGGGTGCTGTGGCACGCCGAGCCTTTGCCACAGGCACCCGGCGTGGATCCGGGCTGGTGATATCCTGTGCGAATGGCTGCATCGCCTCAGACATCATCCGCCCGGTCGCGGCCCGTGGTTGTGACGGGCGCGGCGGGATTCATCGGGTCGCACCTGGTTGAGCGGCTGCTCGGCCGGGGGGACACGGTCATCGGCATCGACAACTTCAACGACTACTACGACCCGGCGCGCAAGCGTGCGAACGTTCGGGGGCTTGTGGGCCACGAACGGTGTACGCTGCACGAGGCTGACCTGTGCGATGAGGCGGCGATCGAACGGATCATCGGGGGGGCGCGGCCGCGATCGATCGCGCACCTGGGGGCGTACGGGGGGGTGCGGTACTCGATCGGGCGGGCGAAGCTGTACACGCAGGCGAACATCGTGGGGACGGTGAACGTTCTGGAGGCGGCGCGCGAGGCGGAGGTGGAGACGTTCGTGTTCGCTTCGACGAGTTCGGTGTACGGGCACACGACGCGGCTTCCGTTTGTCGAGAGCGATCCGTGCAACGAGCCGCTGGCGCCGTACCCCGCGAGCAAGAAGGCGTGCGAGGTGCTGGGTTACACGTACCACAACCTGCACGGGATGAACTTCACGGCGGTGCGGTTCTTCAGCGTGTACGGTCCGCGCGGTCGGCCGGACATGATGCCGTTCATGTCGATGCACCGGATCGTGCGTGACGAGGCGATCACGCTGTACGACGGGGGGGAGCTCAAGCGGGACTGGACTTATGTGGATGACATCGTTTCGGGGGTGGTGTCGGCGATGGATCGGCCGGTGGGGTATCAGGTGGTCAACCTGGGGCGGGGCGAACCGGTGGTGATGTCGGACTTCATTGAGATCATCGAGAAGCTCACGGGGCGGCGAGCGAAGCTGCACACGCCGCCGGCGCCGGCGAGCGAACCGCGCGAGACGTTCGCGAACATCGACAAGGCGCGTCGGCTGCTGGACTACCACCCGGCGACGAGCGTGGAGCAGGGTTTGACGAAGATGTGGGCGTGGTATCAGCGGGAGGTGACGGAGGGGAGCGGGGCGGGGGTTTAGGGGGATGTCTGGGGTCCGGGGTCTGGGGTCTGGGGTCTGGAGTCTGGAGTCCAAAGTCGAAGGACCAAAGTCAGGGGTCGGGGGAGTTGCAGGTTGCGAGTTGGGGTGCTGTGGCGCGCGGAGCCTTTGCCACAGGCACCCCGGGGGCGGCTCACCACTGTGGCGCGGCGGATTGGCCGAGCAGTTCGTCGACGCGGTTCTCGATGAGACGGTCTTTCGATTCGGCGCGTTCTTCGAGTTGACGGCGCATCTGGGCCAGTCGCTGTTCGAGTTTTCGCAGCTCGTGTTCGCGCATGGATTGTCGCACTTCGAAGTGGCGGGCGATGGTCTGGCGAAGCTGCTCGCGGGCTTCGCCGGCCTGCTCCGCGCCCCCGTCGCGCTGGGTCTGGCGGATGCGTCGGGCCATCATGTGGGTGCGCTGGGTGAGGCGGAAATCTTCAAGGCGCAGGCGGTAGAGTTCGGGGTCGTCGCGGCGGACTTCGACCATCTCGGCGATGCGCTCGCGCATGGACTGGACCATGCGGCGGACCTGCTCGCGGTCTCCGCGCGCCAGAGCGGCGCGAAGGCGCTCGGCGACGGGGGGGTTGATGTCTGCCAGGACGGACAGGATGTCCGCGACTTCCTCATCGGAAAGCTCAACCCCCGCCCCCGCCCCCGGAAGCACCCCCGGAAGCGCCCCCGGATGTTCCCCCGGAGGTGCCCCTGGAAGCGCCCGCGGGCCTG
>JBGTFI010000496.1:0-1558 GCA_041747335.1 Phycisphaeraceae bacterium
CATCGCGGCATGACCGGTTTCGGTCATCGGAACCTTATCCATTGAGCACCCTGGGTCTTCGTCCGTTCAAATTCGCCCGGGGGGAAAGACGTCCCCCTACACGCCCGACGCCCCGCAACCGCGGTCGGCGGCAACGGGGCGGTGTCGGCCACCAAGGATAGTCCCTCGGGCACCCGACCGCAAGTCCGACGGGTCTGCGCCGGCGCCCCGGAGGTTGGGGACGGCCCGGATGAACGCCAGATGAACGCCCCGTTCAGCCGCGCTTCGGGAACCGGATGCTACATCAGTCGTTATGGATGCAAAAGAGAAGCCCTTCAGGACTAAAACGATGAGACGCGCAGTTTACGCCACCGCAACGATAGCCGGTATCATGATGCTCCAGAGCGCGGCGGTCGACGCCGGCGTGAGGAACTTCTTCGCGCCACAGGTCGAGGACGCCCGGCTGGCTTTCTGCCTGCAGTCGAGCGACGAGTGCGGCAAGCCCGTTGCCGATGCCTGGTGCCAGGTCAATGGCTTCGAGGAGGCCGTCCTGTTCCAGCGCGAAGAAGTCCGCAGCGGCATCCTGGCGACGATGTACCCCGATACCGGCGCGCGCTGCGATGCGGAGACCTGCATCAGCTTCCACCAGATCAAGTGCCGCGGCAGCAGCGAGAGCTGACCGCACGCGCTAGCCCCTCCCCTGCCTTCGCAGGGTAAGGGAACACGGCGATACCTTGGCTCGTTGTCTCTGACGCTCTCTTGACAGCGTCAATGCTTGCCGTTCGGATGAGTGGTAACAAGGGGCGGAAGCCACAGGGAAGCCCATGTTCACAAACCGAATTCCGCTGTTTACCCTCTTCGGCATCAAGGTGGGGCTCGACTATTCGTGGTTCCTGCTCGCCATCCTGCTCGTATGGTCGCTGATGGCGGGCTATTTCCCATGGGTGCTGCCAGGGCTCGGCGCGGCGGGCTACCTGTGGATGGCGATCCTCGGGGCCGCCGGGCTGTTCGCCTCGATCATCTTCCACGAATACGGCCATGCCCTGGTGGCGCGGCGCTTCGACCTGCCGATTTCGCGCATCACGCTGTTCATCTTCGGCGGCGTGGCCGAGATGGACGACGAGCCGCGCACTGCCGCGGCCGAGTTCTGGATGGCGATCGCCGGCCCCATCGCCAGCTTCGCGCTGGCCGCGGCCATGGTCCTCGTGTTGATGATCGGGCCCTTCGGAGCCGAATCGCAGTTCGGCGCCATCATCGGTTATCTGGCCTTCATCAACCTCATCCTGGCGGTGTTCAATCTGCTGCCCGCCTTCCCGCTCGACGGCGGACGCATTTTGCGGGCAGCCGTGTGGCACTTCACCGAGGACTTCCAGAAGGCGACGCGCATCGCCGCGGCGACGGGCTCGGTGCTCGCCGTCGTGCTGATCGGGCTGGGCATCCTCAACATCATCGCCGGGGCCTTCGTGCAAGGCATCTGGCAAATGCTCATCGGGTCCTTCGTCTACTCCGCCGCCAACGCCTCGCGGGCGCAGGCGGAACTGCGAACCACCCTGCACGGGGTGCCGGTCAGCCGCATCAT
>JBGTFI010000497.1:0-1811 GCA_041747335.1 Phycisphaeraceae bacterium
AGAGGGCTTTGTCGCCCCCGGCCGTCCGCGACGGTGCATGGCCCGCGACCTCAAACGGGCAGGCGGGCGTCCCGGGCGCATGACAACATGGCCAAACGTCAGATGCTGATCAATTACGTGGCGGGGGAGGAGTGCCGCATCGCGATCGTCGAGGACGGCCGCCTTGAGGAACTCTATCAGGAGCGGGCCAGCAGCGGTTCGCACGTGGGGAACATTTACAAGGGGAAGGTGACGAACGTCGAACCGTCGATCCAGGCGGCGTTCATCGACTTCGGGCTTGAGAGGCACGGGTTCCTGCACATCACCGACCTTCACCCGATGTACTTCCGCGGCGAGCAGAAGGAGGAATCCGAGCGCGTCGGGCACAAGACCCCGCGTCGCGATCGCCCGCCGATCCAGAAGTGCCTTCGCCGGGGGCAGGAAGTGCTGGTGCAGGTGCTCAAGGAGGGGATCGGGACCAAAGGTCCGACCGTCACGAGCTACCTCTCCATCCCCGGGCGCTTCCTGGTGATGATGCCCTACATGGAGCGCCTGGGCGTCTCGCGGAAGGTCGAGGACGACGAAGCAAGAAGGGAGATGCGCAAGATCCTTGACGACCTGGACCCGCCCAAGGAGTTCGGGTTCATCGTGCGCACGGCGGGGGTGGGCAGGACCAAGGCCGAGCTCAAGCGGGATCTGGCGTACCTGCTGCGCCTCTGGAAGCGTATGAGCGATGAGCAGGCCAAGACCAGGACCGTGGGCGAGCTGTACACGGAATCCGACCTCATCATCCGCACGATCCGGGATGTCTATTCATCGGACATCGATCAGATCATCGTGGACGATGAGGACGCCGCACGGCGGGCGCACGACTTCCTCTCGATCGCCAATCCGCGATCGGGATCGAGCGTGGTGGTGTACCAGGATCCGACGCCCCTGTTTGACCGCTACGACCTCGAACGGCAGATCGAGACGATCCATTCGCGTGAAGCGCCCCTGTCGTCGGGCGGGTCGCTGGTGATCGAGCAGACCGAGGCGCTGGTGGCGATCGACGTCAACAGCGGCAAGAGCCGCGAAGCCCGCGACGCCGAGTCCAACGCCTACAACACGAACATCGAGGCGTGCGATGAGATCTGCCGCCAGCTTCGCCTGCGCGACCTGGGGGGGGTGATCATCAACGATCTGATCGACATGAGGCTGACCAAGCACAAGCGGGCGATTGAGCAGCGATTCCGGCTGAATCTCAAGAAGGACCGCGCCCGCACGCGCATCGGTTCGATCAGCTCCTTCGGCATCCTGGAGATGACGCGTCAGCGCATGAGGCCGTCGCTCAAGAAGTCGATCTACACCGAGTGCGCCGCCTGCCAGGCGACCGGACACGTCAAAAGCTCGGAGTCGGTCGTGCTGGCGGTCATGCGGCAACTGGCGCTGGTGATGCACCGCAAGGACGTGGCGCGGGTGGAGCTGACGATCAGCCCGGACGTGGCGTTTCAGCTTCTCAACCGCAAACGAGCGCAGCTTGTCGCGCTCGAGGAGAAGTACGACGCCCAGGTGCTGGTGCGGGTCAACGCCCACGGGTCGGTCGATGCCATCGCCATCGCGGCCTTCGACGATCGCGGCGGCGTGGTGGACACGCAGGGACGCGTCGCAAGAGGCGACCCGACGCTGGTCCCGGTGACGCAGCTCGAGCGCGTTGAAGAGTCGGAGGAAGCCGCGGATTCCGAGGAACCGGGTCACGAACTCGATGCCTCGGATGAAGCGCCCACGCCGCCCGCGGAGAGGCCCGCCCCGGAAGGCTCGGGTGAGGCTGAGTCCGCGCAGGCAGGCAAGAG